>CBDUPS010000042.1:0-8429 GCA_965369155.1 uncultured Spongiibacteraceae bacterium | reverse complement strand
TAATATGAGTGTCGTGGCTGAGGGTGTAGAAACAAAAAGCATTATGACTATTTTAGATGCTTTAGGTTGTGATCAACTTCAAGGCTATCACTTTGCAAAGCCAATGCCTCAAGCTACATTTAAACAGTGGCTTAACGAATATAACCCCCGTAAATTTTTTGAAGACATGGCAAGCAATGAAGAAAAAAAATAACGGATTCTCCCTAATTGAAATGTTAGTCGTACTCGTTATTATTGCGATTCTCGCGCTACTGGCTACGCCCTCAACAACCTCCCTTGCCAACAGAAAAAAAGTTGCCGAAGCGGTTGAGCTCGCACAGGAGTTAACGCCTTATATTAAAGGCTTTTATTTGTTAAGTGGTACATTTCCCAAAGATAATGAGGAGGCGTCTTTACCTGAGCCTGAAAAACTAATTGGCAACTTTACCAGCAATACACAAATAAAAAATGGTGCCATTCATATCAGCTTAGGTAAAAAAGCACCGGAGTCACTCCAAGGAGAAATTGTTACTCTACAGCCTATTTATATAAAAGATAGTCCAGCCGTTCCAATCTCTTGGATCTGTGGTTATTCAGATGTGCCTGAGGGCATGACAGCCGCGGGTGAAAATAAAACATCACTACCTAACAAGTACTTGCCGGTTAATTGCCGGAGCAGTAGTGGCGAAAATTAATATTTTATTTTGCACTCATACGAATAGACTTATACGCTAGATTTATCGCATTTTCATCAAACGCCATAATACTTCCGGTTCTCTTAGTGGGCTTAAAAAAAGCATGGTACTCACCATTAGAATCTATTAGCGCTAAATAACCACTATGGTCAATTAAATAATCCTTCTCACCACTCGATGACTTTTGAAATGCCATATTTAATTGTGAGGCGAAGCTATGTATCTTCATAAAATCGCCGGTAAGCCCAATAAACTCTGGGTCAAAATAATGCAGATATTTACTTAATTGCTCAACTGAATCACGAGCAGGGTCAACGGTAACAAAAATAAACTGGGTGTCCGCGGCAAAGCGAGTATCGGCTAATAACGCTTTTAACTGCTTTAACTTTAATAGTGTCGTAGGACAGACATCTGGGCAATAGGTGTAGCCAAAAAAAACAAAACTCCATTTATTGTCTAATTGTTCTTTAGAAAAACTCTTACCCATTGAGGTTTTTAGTGCTATCGCTTTAAGAGGCTTACTGCTTGGAAAAACATAAGCCCCGTTCATTTTTAATTCGCTTTCAGGCAAAACTCTAGGCTGAGTTACCTTGTGAGCAAAACCAACAATGACCATTACCATAAATAAAATAATCGCCGTAACCGTCATGGTAATTGAATAGTTTTTTTTCATCAGAATTTTTACCCGGCAAACTGCACCACAAAACTTTGTGGCAAAATATAATGGTCTGCTAGCATCACAACAAATAAAACCATTAAATAGATAATTGAATACTTAAATGTCTCCATAGGCGCTTTAGGGTTATTACCCCAATATAAAACCACAGCCCAATAAAGAAAGCCTATGCCTAATAACACTGCACCTATTAAATAAATCCAAGAAAACATTCCTGTGGCAAAGGGCAGCAAGGTCACTAAAAACATCATGATGGTATACAGCAAAATATGTAACTTGGTATAAGCAACACCATGGGTTACCGGCAGCATGGGAATTCCCACCTTGGCGTACTCATCTTTTCGATGAATCGCCAAAGCCCAAAAATGAGGTGGCGTCCAAGCAAAAATAATAAGAACTAATAATAAAGCATGGGGATGAACTTCACCGGTGACCGCAACCCAACCTAAAAGAGGAGGTGCCGCACCTGCCAGTCCACCAATAACAATATTTTGCGGTGTGGCTCTTTTTAAAAACAGAGTATAAATAAAAGCATAACCGACCAACGAAGCCAGTGTTAACCAAGCCGTTAAGGCATTGACCTCAATAAGTAGGATAGCCATTCCAAGCAAACCTAAAACACTAGCAAAAATAATCGCTGGAATAGTTCCTACTCTGCCAGTAGCCACAGGGCGATTAGAGGTTCGAGACATAAGCAAATCAATTCTTCGATCAATTAAGTGGTTGACTGCTGCCGCTGAACCAGCACATAAACCAATACCTAAATTACCAAACAATAAAATCTCCCAAGGCACCGCACCGGGAACTGCCAACAACATCCCAATAACGGATGTTAGCAACATAAGTGCTACAACATTCGGCTTACATAATTCTATGTAGTCACGCCATAATGCATTCGTTGCTGTCATCTACCTTTCCTCTAATGTTATGAGTCGGTGCAATAGCGTTACTGTTGTTAACAATAAAAGTAATCCACCTAAATTATGTGCCACGGCAACCGCAACCGGGAATTTAAAAATAATATTACTAAGGCCCAATAATATTTGTAGCGATAACACAGCGGCTAAAATCAGCCCCATTCTACGAGCCTCTAAAACCTGAGTACGCCACAATAATAAAACTAAAAATAACCCCGTTAAAAGAGTTACTAATGCCCCCATGCGATGACTAAAATGAATTGCCATTCGTGCTTCGTTATCTAACTTTCCACCAAGATAGTTCGGGCCTCGATCTTGAAAAATATTAAAGCCTTGGGCGAAATCCATTGTGGGAAGCCATTGTCCCTGACATGTGGGTAACTCAGGACATGCCACATCAGCATAGTTTGATGTAGTCCAACCACCTAAAGCAATTTGCAAAAAAACCACGAATAAAAAAGTGAATGCCGCCGGCTTTATTCGTTTTAACTTTTTCGCCCCCTCCACAGGTAACCACCAGGCTTGATTGTTTAAACGTAACGTTAATAACCACAGTAATGAAGCTAAAATAAAACCACCTAACAAGTGTGCCGTCACCACCTGTGGCCACACCAACCAATCAACCGTCCACTTACCAAAAATACCCTGCAAAATAATAAAACATAATATAAAAATAGGTAACTTTACCGGTTGCTTAGCGCGCCGCTTACGATAATAAAGAGCAAAGCCCACCAAAGAAATAGATAATAAGCCAAGGGTTGAGGCAAAAATACGGTGGACTTGCTCGGGCCAGGTTTTATCGTGCTTAACACTTGCATCAAGATTAGGGTTAAAGTCTTTAAACGCCTCATTAGCAACTTTTGTTTGCTCATCCGTCTTAGGCCAAAGAACATGCCCATAACAGGTAGGCCAATCTGGACAACCTAAACCCGCATCAACCAAGCGAGTAAATGCCCCTAAGCCAACCACAAAAAAAGTAAAAACTACGCAAAACAGTGCTAAGCGAAAAGAAGGCTTTCTTTTTTTAGAGTGATTAAAAAACATCATCAAATTATCCTAATTTAACTTAATTAAATGATTTATATCCTGCATAACGGCTTTGTAGTCGTAGATAAGCTTACGGCCACTTTCGGTGGTTATCGTGTCATCTGTTGTTGGATCAAAGAACATCATGACAAAGCCCTTAGGGTCAATAATAAAAACTCGGCCACCAGTAAAACTACTGATGCTTCTTTGCTGTAAGAGCTTATTTAACTGTGTATTGTTTTTTAATAAAAAAACCTGCGTGTCTTTATGGTTTTCTTGCAAATCACTCAATAGCGTTTTATCAATATTGCTACCGATATGAATAAAAGCTCGCTCAACCTTTGACTCAAATTTTCCTAAGGCCAAACGAATTTGCCGTGTTTCCCACAAACTCTCCTGACAAATCTCACCACAATATTGATCTGTTATTAAAAGAAAGCGCCATTTTTTAGGCTGAGAATCAAAATTAACTTGTTGTTGGTCGGCGGTTAAAAGAGGTAACTCATTTAATGCAAAAGGAGGTTGAACCAATACACCGTTGTTTTGTGTGCCGCGCATTAAAACAATATCATTCTTTGCCATATAAAAAAGTAATGCTGATGCGGCAATGGTAATAAAAGGCATCAATAGTATCGTTAGCAGTACCCCAGTATTTTTTTTATTCTGCAGCTCTTTATCACTCATTGTCTTTTTGTCCTTCGTCTTTTTTTAACCGATTAAAAAGGTTACTGTTTAACGCAAAAAATAAAATAATTAATGCAAATGCCATTAAAAACCACTGAAAGGCATAACCAAAGTGTCGCTCTGGGTTTAAGTTTAACATTGGCCAATTTGCATCAAAGGCAAATGGCAAAAATGTACTGGCTTTAATAACAAGGGGAAATACCAACCGTCCATTATAAAGCGCCACAATTTTATCCATCTCTATAGACTGCACTACCTTTGGCCAGCCTTCCGGCAAAGCTTCATCGACTAAAACATAGGCTTGTTTTTCTGGCTTATAAATAAAGCCTTCAATATGTTTTTGTCCTTTTGGTAAGCTGATTGTTGGTAGTTTTTTACGATCGGCATTAGCCGCTACCCACCCAAGATTAAGTATTACTATTTGTTTCTCTGTCTCTACGGGAACAAGAACATCAAACCCAACTTTACCGTGCCGTATTTGGTTATCTAACAAAAAATACTGCTTATCTGTTAGCTGACCGGTAAAAGCAACCGGCACAAAAGCATTACTATCATCTGCCGTTAATTCTGATAATGGTTGGGGGGGGCTTTCTGATTGCCTTTGATATTGCTCTGTTAGCAATAATTTTTCTTCACCCCTATGGATCTGCCAAAAGCCTAAAAAAATAAGTAATGGTAAAAAAAGCACTAAAAAAAGAATGCTTTTCCAATCAGCATAGAATTGTAAGGTTTGCTTTGCCATAATGGCGCAAATTGTACTCCAAACTCGTCTACCTGTCGCGGCAACATCACCGACAATCTTGTTAACTTAACCTAAAGGTTTTCCCTTATGTCATTAAAAGTCATTATTGTTATCTTGTTTTTTTTATTGGTTATTAGCCTATTTACCAGCTTCAAGTTTTTAATGGCCGAGGAAAGCATAAAACAACAAAAACATGCCATGCTAGCGCTTAGTATTAGATCTTTTTTAGCAGTGTTATTGCTCAGCATTATTACTTATGGCTTTTTTTCTGGAAAAATAAAATCAAAAGCACCATGGATTCAGCAACCAGCACCTACTTTACAAAGTGATCACCCACAAAAAAGCGGTGACTAGCACCGCTTTTTATAATTTTTTGCTTAGTTAGATAACATAAACAAAAATAAACAACCCGATCCAAACCACATCAACAAAGTGCCAATACCAAGAAGCCCCTTCAAAGCCAAAGTGATCATCTGGGGTAAAATGCCCTTTAAAGAAGGAGCGTAAAAACATAACCGTTAGTATCACAGCACCCAAACAAACGTGAAACCCGTGAAAGCCTGTTAGCATAAAGAATGTTGTGCCATAGCTACCAGAGTTGAGCGTTAAACCTAAATGCTCATAAGCCTCGTAATACTCATACGCCTGTACGGCAACGAAGGTATAGCCTAATAATAAAGTAATGCCTAGTAATAAATGGAACTTACCTTTTTGACCGTGCTTTAACGCATGGTGTGCAAAATGACAGGTAATGCTAGAGGTCACCAGCAAAATAGTATTGTACAAAGGCAGGTGCCATGCAGAAATGGCCTCTTTCGCTGCTGTGAAAGTGCCATTATTAGCAATAGGTTGATTCGCCAAGCCCACTTGTTCTTGTGGTGTTAATGCTGTTGCACCCCATGAAAAGTCATAACCCGGCCATAGTATTTCACCGGTCATTACATTTGAGCCTTCCCCTGAAAGCCAAGGGCCTGCATAGTGACGTAAATAAAATAATGCGCCAAAAAAAGCAGCAAAAAACATCACTTCAGAAAAAATAAACCATTGCATACTAATTCGATAAGAACGGCCTAACATTTTGCTGTTAAGCCCTTGCACATTTTCTCTAATAGCCGCCCCAAACCACCTAAACAAAACAAAAGCAAAAACGACTAACCCAATAATAAAAACGGTTTTTCCGTGTATGCCAAATATGCCCGTATTCATGTCACTCGCATGATTCATCCAACCCGCCGCACCATATAAGAGCAGCCAAAGCCCAATGCTTGCAGCAAGGGGGAACCAACTGCTGTGAGGCACATAATAACGGGGGGTCCCTTGCGGATTACTTGCCATGGTGTTCTTCTCCCATATTCATTGTAGTTTTATCTTGTATATTGTCTTGGTGTTTAAAGCCATTGGTCACATCAAATAATGTATACGACAACGTAATCGTATTAATGTCTTCAGGTATATTTGTATCCACCATAAAGACTAAGGGCATATCAGCTTCTTCATGAGCGGCAAAAGTTTGCTGATTAAAACAAAAGCACTCTGTTTTATGAAAATACTTTGTAGCTCTTGCCGGAGAAAGGCTCGGAATAGCCTGAGCCGTCATAGTAGAGCTAGTGGGGTTCTTCGCATAAAAACTGGTGTGAACACTTTCCCCTGGGTGTACCTCAAGTACAGCATCATTAACATGAAACTGCCAAACCATACCTGCATTGTTTGAGGCAACAAACTGTACCTTTATTGTACGGCTTTTATCTACGGTCACTTGCTCGGCAGACTCAAACTTACCTTGTGTTTTACCGTTAATACCAAGTGCCGAACATAGCACATCATACAAAGGAACCATCACGACAAAACAAAAGGCAAACATAATAACAGCAAGAACAAATAGTTTGGTTGCAGTCCATGCAACCCCTTTATCTATTTGTTTTTCCTCATTTGTCATGATTGTCGTTCACTTACTTATTTTATTTCTGGTGGTGTCTCAAACGTATGGTGTGGTGCAGGACATGGCAATGACCACTCTAAACCTTCTGCTCCATCCCAAGGGTTATCTTCTTTACAAGGCTTACCAGAGGTGATTGTTCTTACCACATTAAATAAGAACAGTAGCTGAGAAGCTCCATAAATAAAGGCACCAATACTCGATAACATATTGTAGTCCGCAAACTGCAATGCGTAATCAGGTATACGACGAGGCATACCAGCAAGACCTAAAAAGTGTTGCGGGAAGAATGCTAGGTTAAACCCAACAAACGAAATCCAGAAATGAGCTTTACCCATCGTTTCGTTATACATTTTTCCACACCATTTAGGTAGCCAGAAATAAACCGCTGCTGACATACTAAATAATGCACCGGCCACCATCACATAGTGAAAGTGAGCAACAACGAAATAGGTATCATGATACTGGAAGTCTACCGGTGCTAATGCAAGCATCAATCCAGAAAAACCACCAATGGTAAACAACACAACAAATGCTATAGAAAACAACATGGGAGTTTCAAAGCTGAGTGAGCCTTTAAACATCGTACTAACCCAGTTGAATACTTTTACCCCTGTTGGCACCGCAATCAGCATGGTTGCCATCATAAAGTAAAGCTCTCCTGTTACAGGCATTCCCACCGTAAACATATGGTGAGCCCAAACAATAAAAGATAAGAAAGCAATAGATGCTGTGGCATAAACCATAGAGGAATAACCAAACAATGGTTTGCGTGAAAACGCTGGAATAATCTGTGAAATCACACCAAAGGCAGGAAGAATAATAATATACACTTCAGGATGCCCAAAGAACCAAAACACGTGCTGGAATAATACTGGATCACCACCACCTGCGGCACTAAAGAAGCTGGTACCAAAGTGAATATCCATTAGCATCATGGTTACTGCGCCCGCTAAAACAGGCATTACGGCAATCAATAAGAATGCTGTAATTAACCATGTCCAAACAAACATAGGCATTTTCATGTACGTCATGCCTGGAGCACGTAGATTAACCACGGTCGCAATAATATTAATAGAGCCCATAATAGAAGACAGACCCATAATATGAATGGAGAAAATAAAGAAAGTAACACTTGGTGGCGCGTATTCAGTCGATAGCGGCGCATAAAACGTCCAACCGAAGTTTGGAGCTCCACCATCCATAAATAATGTTGCTATCAACATTAAAAAGGTAAATGGCAACAACCAAAAGCTTAAGTTATTCATACGCGGCATTGCCATATCAGGAGCGCCAATCATCATAGGAATTAGCCAGTTAGCCAAACCCACAAATGACGGCATAATCGCCCCAAAAACCATGACTAAGCCATGCATTGTTGTCATTTCATTAAAAAAGCCCGGGCTCACTAACTGTAATCCCGGCTGAAATAACTCAGCCCGAATAATCATAGCGAAAGACCCGCCTACGATAAACATGGCAAATGCAAACCACAGATACATTGTGCCAATGTCTTTGTGGTTAGTTGCAAACAACCAGCGTTTTATGCCCTTAGCAGGACCATGATGATCTGTACCCATCGTTTTTCCCCTAAGCGTTATTCAGCTTTCTTAAAGCGTGCTACATCAATAGGCTGAAGCATATCGCCCATGTTGTTACCCCACGCGTTTCGTTCGTAAGTTATCACCGCAGCTAAATCAACCTCACTTAGCTGTGCCCCATAAGCCGCCATAGCTGTACCCGGTACACCGTGAACAACTCGGCTCAAATGTTC
>CBDUPS010000041.1:0-8514 GCA_965369155.1 uncultured Spongiibacteraceae bacterium | reverse complement strand
TTAGTAGCCGACTGACTTTGTAATTGATAATACTCTGGATCAAAAAGAGGGTGTGTTGCTATCGCCCAAAGCTCTTTGTTCATTAGATAGCTTATAAGAGGATTACCGTTAACATTTACATTTTTTGCTTTAGCGCAGGCTAAAAAGTACTCAACATCAAATAGAGGATGAGGGTTTAAAAAATCCTTAGTGCTAGAGAGAAAGTGTTTTAGTGGGTTGATGGACTCTGTTACGCCTAGCTGCTCTAGTTGTTTTTGGTAGTACTGGCTATCAAATAAAGGGTGAGGGGTTCGATTACTTTTATACCCAAAGTAAACATAATGGGTAAATATGTCTGAATGAGCCTCGGTAACATCATGGTTTCGTTCTTTATACCAATCGATATCAAATAAAGGGTGAGGCGAGGTTTTTGTATGTTGCCCTATTAATAGAAAGTGCATTAATAATGGTTGTGTCACATCACTGATACCATGCAGCTCTTTGTACCAATTAGGGTTAAACAAAGGATCGGTTGCTAATGACCAATTAGTGGGTTGTTGTAAATAATGGTCAATTAAAATATCAGAGGCCGATAGAGGCTCTGTGATTTCAGCCTGTAGCGCAAAGTAGATTGGATCAAACAATGGGTGAGGCGATAAAGTACTTTTATTTTTTTTATTAATAAAATGCAGTAAGGGATCTTTTATTTTTTTGCGCTGCTCTAAAGTAAACTGCTCAAGATACCAACGGCTATCAAATAACAAGTGTGGGTTGTGTTTATGATGCCCTTCCAATAGGTAGTGTATTACCGCAGGACTTGTGAGTGTTTTGTTGGTTTGTTTTTGATAATAAACAGCGTCGAATAAAGGGTGGCTAGCGGTATTCCAAAGTGCTTTATTAGTTAGAAAAAAGCTTAAGGGGTTTTCAGTGACAGTAAATCCTGCATTTTTAGCATTATGTAAAAAATACGCACTATCAAATAATGGGTGTGGATTTAGTGTTTTTTTATTAGTTAAAAAATGTACTAATGGGTTTTTTGCCCCTACATATTGCTCATCTTTATTTAGCTGCCTTAAATAAAATGAGGGATTAAATAACGGGTGAGGAGACACTGCGCCACGAATACCAATACGAAGATAATGCGATAAAGGTGTGGTGGTTTTGCTTTCTTGTAATTTAGGGTAAAGAGTAAAATACCACGACGTATCAAATAGCGGGTGCGGATCGTAAAGGTGGCTACCATATTTAATGTAATCTAATAAAGGAGCTTGCGAGTTATGTGCTCTTTTTTGCGATTGATAATGTATTGGCGAAAACAATGGGTGCGTAGGAATTTGCCAGAGCTGTTTATCATCAAGATAACAAATAAGAGGATTGCCTTTAACAGTAATACCTTTTTCTTTAGCTTTATTTAAAAAATATGCCACATCAAATAATGGGTGTGGATTTAAAAAGTGATCAGTACTAGCGAGAAAGTGTTTTAACGGATTAACATTTTTCTTTATATCGGCTTCTGTTAATTGTTCTTCTACTTGTTGTTGGTAGTAAGTAGGGTCAAATAATGGGTGTGGTGTACGCTCTTCTTTATAGCCACGTTGTACGTAATGGCTAAACTTATCTAAATTAGCCTCGGTTACATCAGCATTTCTTTCCTCATACCATGAAGCGTCGAATAACAAATGAGGCGACGCGTCTATATGTTGGCCTGTGGAAAGAAAGTGCTCTAGTAGCGGCTTATTACCATTCGTTACGTGATAGTGAGACTTGTACCACTGTGGGTTAAATAATGGGTCTGTTGCAAGCTCCCAGTTAGCCGGCTCTTTTATATAATGTTCAATAAGTAAATCTGAGCTTGATATATTGTCATCAAGGCCTGCTTGCATAGCAAAATAGGCAGGATCAAATAAAGGGTGAGGCGAGTAATGCTCTTTATTGGTTGTGTTTAAAAAGTGTAATAGTGGGTTTGTGATTGTTTCTTGTGTGTCTGAGTCAAGTTGCTCTATGTACCATTTATTATTAAATAGTAAATGGGTTAATAAATTAGATTGCCTCTCTTGTAATAAAAAGTGCGTTAACGGCGGAATACTGGCCTCATCTTGTAATTTAGGATGCTGTGCTAAATACAGTGTGGTATCAAATAAAGGGTGCGGGTTGTATTGGCGATGCCCCTCTAATAAATAATGCAGTAAAGGCGGTACCGTTAAACCACCTGCGACTTGTTGCTGATAATAAGTCGGGTCAAATAATGGGTGTGGCTTTATGCTCCATGTTAAAGAGTTCTCTAGGTAATAGAGTAATGGTACGCCCTCAATAGCAATGCCTTGTTTAGCCGCCTCGGCAATAAAAAATTGATTATCAAACAACACATGGGGCGAGATGCTGTTATCTGAAGATAAAAACTGTAATAGCGTATTCTTTTCTTGCTGTTGGTTTTGCTGCGCTTGTTGTTCACGATACCAGCGGGCATCAAACAAAGGATGCGGTGATCGTGCCTCTTGTATGCCACAGGCATGATAATGATGAAAAGCAGTCCAATCAGCCTGACTCACGTCGCTGTTATGTTTTTTATACCAACGGGCATTAAATAACGGATGAGGCGATAGATTTTTTTTAATGCCGACCTGTAGGTAATGCTGAAACGCATTTTGCTGATCAGGGATATTGTGGTTTTCTTTATACCACTTAGGATCAAATAAGGGATTAACCGAATACTCTACATCAGAGTTATTTCGATATTTAATATAATGCACAAAGGGGTGTTTTTTTAGCCAATGTGAAGACGGTATTTGTTTGGCATACCAAGTGGCATCAAAAAACAGTAACTCATCGGCAGATAATAGCCCATGAACCAGTTTATTAATGGAGGATTGCAAAACAGCCATAGAGGTACTAATACGTATTCTTATTATTGGGTTTGCGATTATACGTGTTACTGGCACTTAACGGAATAACTGTAGGAATATCTGCAGACTCAGCGGCTTGTTTTTTGTAGAATAGTGCCCCATTTTGTTAAAAGCATAGCCCTAGGATAGATAATGCTAGAAGTAAACCCATTACGTAACACCATAAAAGATGCCCGTGAGCGCACCAATGCCCTTAGGGGGTACCTTTGACTATGATGCAAAGAAAGAGCGCTTAGAAGAGGTCGTACAAGAATTAGCACAGCCCGAAATATGGGAGAACCCTGAAAGAGCACAGGCGCTTGGCAAAGAGCAGTCGGCTTTAGAGGCGATTGTTGAGAATATCAGCGCACTTAATAATGGTTTAGATGATGGCGATGATCTGCTTGATATGGCATTAGAGGAAGATGACGCTGATACGCTAAATGAAGTAGAAGCAGATATTGAAAAGTTAGTTAAAACTTTAGAAGCATTAGAATTTAGGCGGATGTTCTCGAATCCGGCTGATAGTAATCCTGCCTATTTAGATATACAGTCTGGCTCCGGTGGCACAGAGGCACAGGATTGGGCTGAAATTTTATTACGTTTATATTTGCGTTGGGGAGAGCGTCGAGGTTTTAAAACAGAGTTAATGGAAGTCTCCGCAGGGGATGTGGCGGGGATAAAAAGTGCCAGTATTCGTTTTGATGGAGAATATGCCTTTGGTTGGTTGCGTACCGAAACCGGCGTGCATCGTTTGGTAAGAAAGTCTCCATTTGATTCAGGTAATCGCCGACACACCTCGTTTGCATCCGTTTTTGTCTCCCCCGAGGTAGATGATGATTTTGAAGTGGATATTGACCCTTCGGATTTAAGAATAGATACCTATCGTTCGAGTGGCGCAGGGGGTCAGCATGTTAACACTACCGATTCGGCTGTTCGTATTACCCACGAACCCACAGGGGTTGTAGTACAGTGTCAAAATCAGCGCTCTCAGCATCAAAATAAAGACTCTGCCATGAAGCAGCTAAAAGCTAAGTTATATGAGTTAGAAATGCAAAGGCGTAATGAAGATAGCCAAAACCAAGAAGATAACAAAGCGGATATCGGTTGGGGCAGCCAAATTCGCTCGTATGTATTAGATGATCAGCGCATTAAAGATTTACGCACTAATGTACAAACCAGCAACTGCCAAAACGTACTTGATGGCGATATTGATTTATTTATTGAGGCGAGCCTTAAAAGCGGCCTATAACGCAACACAAAAAGTATTAATAGAGAGAACGTATGTCTGAAGAAAAGCCAGTAGCACTTAAAGCCGAAGAAGAAAATAAACTGATTGCGGAGCGTCGGGAAAAACTCGATAGGATTCGTGAAAAGCGTAATGCCTTCCCTAATGACTTTCGTCGAGAAGATTATGCCGCAGACCTTGAAAACGAGCTTGGACAGCATGAGAAGCCGGCGTTAGAGACATTAAACCGTACTGCTAAGGTAGCAGGGCGCATTATGGCAAAGCGCGGGCCTTTTATTGTTTTACAAGATAGTAGCGGTCGTATCCAGTTGTATGTGGATAAAAAGCAGTTACCCGAGTCGGTGCTTGAAGACATTAATCTTTGGGATATTGGAGATATTGTTTGTGGCGCAGGCCCTGTACATAAATCCGGTAAAGGTGATTTGTATGTGTATTTGCAAGAAGCACAGCTATTAACTAAATCGTTACGACCGTTGCCGGATAAGCACCATGGCTTAACCGATACCGAAACACGCTATCGTCAGCGTTATGTTGATTTAATCGTTAATGAATCATCTCGTACGGTATTTGAAATACGGGTAAAAGTGATTGACGCAATGCGTAGCTACTTAAAGCAACAAAATTTTATGGAAGTAGAAACGCCTATGATGCATGTGATACCAGGAGGCGCTGCGGCCAAGCCTTTTGTAACACACCATAATGCCTTAGATATGGATTTATATTTACGTATTGCCCCCGAACTGTATTTAAAGCGTTTGGTGGTAGGCGGCTTTGAACGGGTATTTGAGATTAACCGTAACTTTCGTAACGAAGGCTTATCGACGCGACATAATCCTGAATTTACCATGATTGAAATGTATCAGGCCTATGCCGATTACCAAGACATGATGAACCATACAGAAAATATGTTGCGTTATGTGGCAGAACAGGCTTTGGGTTCTACTACCTTTACCTGCCAAGGCCATGATTATGACTTTAGCAAACCATTTCAGCGTATTAGTGTTTTTGACTCAATACTACAATTTAACCCCCATTTAACAGCAGAGAATATTTCGACATTAGAAGCGGCGACTAAAACTGCTGAAGCCTTATCCATTAACGTTAAAAAAACCTGGGGATTAGGTAAGGTACAGATTGAGATTTTTGAGGCAACGGTAGAAGAAAAGCTTATTCAGCCTACTTTTATTACCCAATATCCTACAGAGGTTTCTCCCTAACGACCCTTTTGTTACCGATCGGTTTGAGTTTTTTGTTGGTGGGCGAGAACTCGCCAATGGCTTTTCTGAGTTAAATGACCCAGAAGATCAAGCGGAGCGTTTTAAAGCACAAGTAGTAGAAAAAGAAGCCGGTGATGATGAAGCCATGCATTACGATGCGGATTATATCCGCGCATTGGAGTATGGCATGCCGCCCACCGCAGGAGAGGGCATTGGTATTGATCGGTTGGTGATGTTGTTGGCTAACCAACCATCTATTAGAGATGTGTTGTTATTCCCGCATATGCGGCCTGAGTAAAATAAAAAAACCCGCTTAAATGGCGGGTTTTTTTATGAAGTAATACCAGAGACTAATAAGTGTTACAAAAACCAAGTGGGGTTTTTACTCATAGCGGTTACACCAATATAAAAGAAGGTAAGAACCGCAAAAACAAAGGCCATCATACGAATGGGTTTTGTTTTACCAAATCGTAAAGCCACAAGTCCTAAGGCGATATAAACAATTAAGCCAACAATTTTTGCCGCAAGCCAAGGTTGGTTATGTGGGCTTAAGTGCAGTAAAAACGCTAGGTAAAAAGCCGATGCCAGTAACACGGTATCAATAATATGAGGCAGTATTTTTACCGGTTTTAAGAAAAGTAATGGCGAGCTACGCATCATCCAAAAACCACGTAACATAAATCCTGATATCGATAGCACAGCACAAAGCATATGAATATGTTTGGCTATTTCGTAACTTGTCATGGTGAATCCTTTTTATGGGCAATTAATGGCGCAGGTTGCGGTGTTACTCGGGTTACTTGGCTTTCAATTATACCGTTAGATACTTGTGTGTTGATAGACGCACCTATAGTAATGTCGTTTATTGAACGTAATACATTTTGTTGGTTGGTTTTTACTATGGCATAACCTCTGTCTAGTGTTGCCAGTGGGCTAACCGCATTTAATAGGGAGGCTTGTTGGCCAAATTGCTGTTTTTTTGTTTGTAACTGCAGTACAACCGCTTGGCGTAAGTTTTTTTCTAGTTGCTGTAAATGCTGTTTTTGTTGCTGCAATTTTTTTTGTGGTGAAACATTTTGCAGCTGAATAATAGTGTGTTTTAACTGTTGTTGCCGATTATTTTGTTGATAGGAAAAACTTTGTAATAGGCGAGCCTCTAAATCATCAAGCCGTTGCGACTTTTCTTGTAACTGGCTTTTAGGGTGACGTAGGCGTTGTTGTAAATGGGTAACACTTTGTTGCTGCCTGTGAATATAACTGGTGGTTAATTGTGTCAGACGTTGTGAGTAGCTGTTGACCTGTGCCAACCAATCATAACGATCAGGAACGGCTATTTCCGCGGCAGCTGAGGGTGTTGCCGCTCTTTTGTCGGCAACAAAATCCGCAATGGTAAAATCAATTTCATGGCCAACCGCACTAATAATAGGAATGCGACTGGCAAAAATAGCACGGGCAACTGATTCTTCATTAAAGCACCATAAATCCTCTAAAGAGCCACCACCACGGCCTACGATAATGACATCAACCGGTGTGGTAAAAGGGTAGTGGTTGGCTTGGTTAATACCATTAATAACGCTCTGTGCCCCTTGTTTTCCCTGTACCGTTGCAGGAATAAGCGTTATGGGGATAGCAGGGAAGCGTCTTTTTAATACCGCTAAAATATCTTTTATGGCAGCTCCTGTGGGTGAGGTCACTACAGCAATATGTTGGGGTAGTGTTGGTAATGATTTTTTATGCTGGCTGGCAAATAATCCTTCAGCCTCTAGTTTTTGTTTGAGTAGCTCAAATTGGCGTTGTAATGCCCCAACACCGGCTTCCTCCATGCTCTCAACAATTAACTGAAAGTTACCCCGGGCAGGGTACAAACTGGCTTTGGCTTGTACTAATACGCTCATTCCTTGTTTTGGGGTAAAAGTAACCCGAAAATTACGGTTTTTAAACATAGCGCAGCTGACTTGTGCGTCATCATCTTTTAAAGAAAAGTACCAATGACCAGAACGGTGCTGTGTTAGATTCGATATTTCCCCCTCAATCCATACATTAGGAAAGCAATCTTCTAACAAATTTTGTGCTTGCCGATTAAGCTGCGACACCGAAAGTATGTGTCGAGGAACGCTATTGTCCCCTGTTGATGGCTTGTATGAAGTATTTGTCACAACAAAAGAATCCTTTTGGTTTACTTGTAAGGGGTGTAATCATTATAATGCGTCGATTCTTTCACATAGCGAAGGATCTTCCCATGTTGCGAATCGCACACGATGCACTCACATTTGATGATGTGTTGTTACTCCCCGACTATTCTGAAGTCACTGCTAAGGATGTGAGTTTAACCACTCAGATCACCCGTGGCATTACATTAAACATTCCTTTGGTTTCTGCTGCAATGGATACGGTAACCGAAGCACGCCTTGCGATAAGTATTGCAGGTGAAGGCGGAATTGGCATTATTCATAAGAGTATGTCGATTGAAGATCAAGCCCGTGAAGTTCGAGCAGTTAAAAAGTTTGAAAGTGGCGTGGTTAAAGACCCAATTACCATTCAAGCATCCGATACGATTCGTGATTTATTGGCGATTAAGGCTATTCATAATATTTCTGGGGTTCCTGTGCTTGAAAACGGTACCTTAGTGGGCATTGTGACAAATCGTGATGTGCGCTATCAAACACAATTAGATGCTCCGGTGTCTTCTATTATGACGCCTAAGCCAAAGCTGGTGACTGTTGCAGAAGGTGCGCAGGCCGATGATGTTAAAGCGATGCTGCATCAGCACCGTATTGAAAAAGTATTGGTGGTGGATAATGACTTTAATCTTAAAGGTATGATTACCGTTAAAGATATCCATAAAGCACAAACTAATCCTAATGCCTGTAAAGATGCCTCAGGTCAGCTTCGTGTTGGAGCCAGCGTTGGTACTAGCGCCGATACAGATGAACGGGTAAAAGCATTAGTAGAGGCGGGTGTTGATTTATTAGTGGTTGATACCGCTCACGGCCATTCAAAAAATGTCATAGAACGAGTGCGTTTAATAAAACAACAGTATCCCCATGTACAAGTTATTGGTGGCAATATTGCCACTGCAGCTGCGGCTCGTGCATTGGTTGATGCGGGTGCTGATGGCGTAAAAGTGGGTATTGGCCCTGGGTCTATTTGTACTACTCGTATTGTAACCGGTGTGGGTGTTCCACAA
>CBDUPS010000040.1:0-8527 GCA_965369155.1 uncultured Spongiibacteraceae bacterium | reverse complement strand
CTTACAAACGTTGATTAACAAACACAATGTTAAAGTAAGACCCTTACCTGATGTTGTTATCAAGGCATTACATAAAATTTCTGATGACGTTATTGATGAGTTTGCCGCCAAAGATCCTTTAGCTCAAAAAGTGCAAAAATCATTTGCGCAATATGCAAAAAACGTAAAGAATTATCATCATATTTCTGAGCAGGCGTATCTTAATGCTCGCGGCAAATAAGGATAAAAAATGAAAAATATACTGTGGGTTGTAATCGCCCTTTTTTCTGCTGGGGTTGTGGCAGATGATATGCAAGGCTCTCTTAACAAGCTGTGTAAAACAATACAGCACTGTGCGATGGAGCAGGCCGGAAGTAGCACTAATAAAGAAATGCAGGCATTGTTACAGCCCATGCTTGATGCGATGTGTCAGCAAATGGAACAAGGTTATACAGAAGCTTTAACTGAGCAGCCTCAGTTAGAAAGTGAAGCGCTTGCCTGTGTGCAAAGCTTGGCAGATCTTTCGTGCGATGAGCTATTAAGCAGCAAGGATGAAGAGTCTGTTACCAAAGCGTGTGAAACCTATAAGCAAGAAGCACAAGGGGCTCAATAATTAAGAATCGATGGGCCGTGTACGGCCTTTCTCGTCGATGGCGACAAACACAAAAGTACCATCAGTAACCTTTACAGCGGGTTCACTATAGCCGCCGTTTGATGACGCCATCCACACCTCAACATAAACCTTAATTGAGCTATTGCCTACATTAGTGATTTTTGTGTAGCTACTTACAATAGCACCTACTTTTACCGGTACCATAAATGCCATTTTATCAATAGCAACTGTGGCGACTCGGCCTTTGGCTATACGAGAGGCGGTAATCGCCCCAGCTAAATCCATTTGTGATACCAACCAACCCCCAAAAATATCTCCAGAGGCATTCGTATCTTTAGGCATCGCTACGGTTTGTAGTGCTAATGCTCCGGAGGGTAGGGGGGCGGTGTCATCATTATCAGAGGCACTCATGGGTAACTCCTATTATTTAAAAAACCTGTGGTTAAAGGCATATTGTTAACGAATTTATTGGTAAATACG
The DNA here is from genome assembly GCA_965369155.1 of uncultured Spongiibacteraceae bacterium. GTDB lineage: Bacteria > Pseudomonadota > Gammaproteobacteria > Pseudomonadales > CBDUPS01 > CBDUPS01. The sequence continues at coordinate 7,455 of CBDUPS010000040.1, read as the reverse complement.
CTGGGGAAGCCAGGTGGCTAGCTCTGGAATAAATGCGAGCAACAGCAATAATAACAGCTGTATGGCAATAAAAGGAATTATTCCCTTATAGATGGCAGAGGTAGCCACTTCGGGGGGCGTAACACCCCGCAAGTAGAACAGGGCAAAGCCAAAGGGCGGGGTTAAAAAGGAGGTTTGTAGATTAATAGCAATCATAATTCCAAGCCAAACAGGATCTACGCCTAGCTGTAGCAATATGGGAGCAACAATGGGCACAACAACAAAAGTAATCTCAATAAAATCTAAAATAAAGCCAAGGATAAAAATAACCACCATGACCACTAAAACAGCGCCAAATGTTCCCCCAGGCAAATGAGAGAAAATATCGTTTATTAGGGCTTCACCACCAAATCCCCTAAAGACGAGAGAGAACACCCCAGCAGCAATGAGAATCATAAAAATCATGGCGGTAATTTCGGTGGTGGAGTAAACAATTTCTTTGAGCTGTTTTAGGGAGAGTCGTCGTTTTAATAACGCTAATACGGTGGCACCAAGCGCTCCAACGCCAGCGGCTTCGGTTGGGGTGGCAGCGCCAAGCAAAATTGAGCCAAGCACTATAAAAATAAGGATAAGTGGTGGTAGTAAGCCCTTACAAACAGCCAATGTGCTTATAGAAGCCAGTTTTGCTGAAGGTGCTTTTTTAGGGCTTAAATGACTCACCAAAAGGATATAAAGAATATAAAAAACAACGAGGAGCATTCCGGGAATAATTGCGCCAACAAATAAGTCTCCCACCGATACCGTTTTAGGACTAAAGATACCCATACTTAACTGAGCTTGTTGATAGGAGCTTGATAAAATATCCCCTAATAAAACAAGGGCAATAGAGGGGGGGATAATTTGTCCTAAGGTTCCTGTGGCGCAAATGGTGCCAGTTGCTAAGGCTTGGTCGTAACCTCGTTGCAGCATAATAGGTAGAGACATTAAGCCCATAGTTACAACGGTTGCCCCAACAATACCGGTACTTGCGGCTAATAAGGCGCCAACCAAAACCACGGCAATGGCTAATCCACCCTGTAAAGAACCTAGCAGGCGACTCATATTCTCTAGCAACTCTTCGGCAACCCTCGATTTTTCTAACATCACCCCCATCAGTACAAATAAAGGTACTGCAATAAGGGTCATATTAGACATCACCCCAAAAACACGATTAGGGAAGGCCTGTAAAAATGCTATCTCAAAGTTACCGGTAACTAAGCCAATAGCAGCAAAGGCTAATGCAGTGCCGGCTAAAGAGTAAGCAACGGGGTAGCCTAGCATTAGTACCATGCAAACAACGGCAAACATGATTAGCGGTATAAACTCAATCATGGGTGTATTCTTCTTGCGGGGGGGTAACCTCTTGGTGCTGGGTTATTAATAGTAGTGCTTTGAATCCCTCACTAACACCTTGTAAAGCAAGAGTGATGGGTAACAAAAGTAACAGACTTTTTATCAGATATAAGGGTAGGCCACTATCAGGCGATACTTCAAGGGTTTGCCATGAGGCAATAACATAATTAAACGACACCATGAACATAAAAAGACAAAAAGGCAGCAATAAAAACAGTGATCCGGCAAGATTAACCAAGGCCTTTTTTCTGGGAGAGAAGTTTTGGTAAAAAATATCAACTCTCACATGACCGTTATTTTTTAACGTAACCGCCATAGCTAACATAAAAATAAGCACATGAAGATACATAATGGCATCTTGGGTGATTAATGAGCCAATATTAAAACCATAGCGTAGTAATACTAAGGTGGCAGTGGCTAGCATCATAATAAGGGTTAACCACGATACCCCATGACCTAGAATCGAGGAGGCACGGTCAATTAAAGAGGTGATTTTTTTTAACATAGCCATAATCTTTTTGTTTTTGTGGTTATTATAGCGGAAGCTACAGATTGAGGTCGATAACCCTTACAATGACCGAGCACAACAGAAATAAAACTAAAAGGTAATCTGCAAAAATGAGTTTATTAATAGTCGTTTCCCCTGCAAAAACACTCGATTACGAAAGCCCACTGGCAACTAAAAGGGCGACACAACCTTATTTTTTAAATGAAGCCGAAGCATTGATGGGGCAGTTAAGGGAGTTAACCCCAGATAAACTAGGTAGGCTCATGAGTATAAGCGATAAATTAGCCCAAACGAATTGGCAGCGTAACCAAGAGTGGAGTACCCCTTTTGATAAAGATAATGCCCGCGCCTGTGTGTTGGCCTTTAAGGGAGATGTTTATACCGGGCTTGATGCTGAAACATTCTCTAATGATGATTTTTCATTTGCACAAAAACATTTTAGGATTTTGTCTGGCTTATATGGACTATTAAAGCCGCTAGATTTAATGCAGCCTTATCGTTTAGAGATGGGTACAAAATTTGCCAATAATGCTGGAAAAAATCTGTATGAATTTTGGGGGGAGAAAATTACCGATAAGCTTAATCAAGAATTAAAAAGCATGGAGCAGGGGGCACTAATAAACTTAGCCTCTAATGAATACTTTAAGGTAGTAAAGCCCAAACTAATTGAACGTGAGATTATCACCCCAGTATTTAAAGACTGGAAGAATGGTGATTATAAAGTAATTAGCTTTTTAGCTAAAAAAGCCCGAGGCATGATGAGTCGTTATATTATTCAAAATAAAATTGACGATGTTACCGATATAAAAAGTTTTGATTTAGGTGGTTATCGCTATGATAAAAAATCATCCAGTGAAAACGAATTTGTTTTTTTAAGAAAAGTAAAATGAGTCAAAAACCGATATCACCGGCCTGTGAGCGCAATAAAGATGTTATTTTATCTGTTTTGCAAAAACATCTACTAAAAAAAGAATATGTAGTTGAAATTGGTTCTGGTACAGGACAGCACTGTGTTTATTTTGCCAAGCATCTTCCCCACATTACGTGGCAGCCTACAGATCGTGCAGAAAATATAAGTTATATAACACTATGGGTTAATGACGCTAATCTTCCTAATATCAAAGCGGCAAAAGTATTGGATGTTAATCAAGATGATTGGCCTGTGGATAAGCCCACTGTTTTTTTTACCGCAAATACATTTCATATTATGTCGTGGGATAGCGTTTGTCGCACAGTTAACAAAGGGGTAGATCACCTTGCCGATAATGGCCTATTTTTTATTTATGGGCCATTTAATTATAACGGTAAATACACATCAGAAAGTAATAAAGAGTTTGATGGCTGGTTAAACATACAAAGTAACGATTCTGCCATTAGAGACTTTGAAAAAGTGTGTGATTTGTTTTTTAAAAAAGGCTGTCGCTTAATTGAAGATAACTCGATGCCTGCTAACAATCGTTTATTGATATTTAAAAAGGATAAGCTATGAAAATTAAAGTCGTTAAAGATGTTCCGATTTCAATAGAAAAAATATGGGGCATATTGTCAGACTTTGGCAATATGGATTGGGCTCCAGGGCTTGAGAAAACTGAAGTTATTGGTAGTGGTGATGGCATGATTCGTCGTTTGTATATGCCTGGCATGGAGCCGATTGATGAAGTGTTAACCTATATGGATAACGAAAATAAAAAATATGCTTACACTATTCCCCGTGGAATGCCTTTGCCGGTTAGTGACTATCAAGCAGAAGTTACCGTACAAGAGACCGATACAGGCTGTAGAATTATTTGGACATCAGAGGCTGTAGCAAAGGGCGACGTAAAACAAGCAGAAAAAATGGTGGCAGATATGTACGCCACCATGATTGACTGGCTAGTGGACTATTTACGTTAATCATCAATGGTTATTTGTGCGGTAAAGTAGCTTTGCATAATGTCAGCGGTAACGGACTGCATAATATTAATGTGGTCCTCATGAATGCTGTAAGACTTAAAGTCTTCAATATTGTCAAAGTCAGCGGTTAGCGCATAGTCAGCATTGCTAGGGTAGACTTTTTCGTCCACACCAAAATGATAATGTTTTATTTGTGGAATAAGAGCGGGTAGTTTTTTTAGGGATGCTGTAACAGCATTGATTTGTTCTTCGGTTGTATTGGCTTTCCAATTAATAAGTACGATATGTCGAATCATTTTTTATTACCTGTTTGTCTATGTGGTTTTAATTTTAGCATAACAACGATGACTAGAAACAATCAAAAAAGAGAGTGTAATGTTAGTTAACTTAAATGACTATGTTGGAAAAATTCTTCATCTACCCATTAAAAAAATTGAAGATGAGCGAGTCTATTTAGAGCTCTATGAAGAAAAGCTTATTTGGCTACCACTACCCTTGGTAGAAGATAATATAACTATTGGTGATCATCTCACTGTTTTTATCCAACAAAACAAAAGTGGACAAGCGGTGGTTACCACGGAGATACCTTGTGCACAGGTTGATGAGTTTGTATTGTTAAGAGTTGCTTCTATTACTGAGGTGGGTGCTTTTTTATCTTGGGGGATAAAAAAAGATTTGTTTGTGCCGTTTAAAGAACAAGATGAAAAGATGCAAGAAAATCGATCTTATTTGGTGCGGGTTTTACTCGACAATCAAAATAGAATTATGGGGTCCTCTCGTTTAAATCGGTTTGTATCAGACACGGCGTTAGACTTACAAGAAAAACAAACCGTCGATTTAATTATTGCCAAAAAAACGCCAATCGGCTTTAAAGCAATTATTAATAATGAGTATTGGGGCTTACTCTATGACAATGAAATATTTTCACCGGTAAAGGTGGGGCATCGTTGTAAAGGAGTGGTAAAAACAATAAGAGCTGACGGTCGAGTGGATTTGCGTCTAAAGCAAGATATGCCAGAAAACCGAGATCGTGTGGCAGAAAAAATATTATTAATGCTTAATAATAATCATGGATTTTTATCGGTTAGTGATCGCTCTTCACCGGCGGAAATAAAAGCACTATTTGGTGTGAGCAAACGTATTTTTAAACAGGCTATTGGGCGCTTATATAAAGAGAAAAAAATAATATTAGAGCGTGACGGTATACGAGTTATTTAAAAGGTAAATATTGTTTAGCTTCTTGTATATATTGATTAATACCTTCAGTTTCTCTTTGTAAAAAGTCCGCAACAGCAGGAGCTAACTGGGTATCTTGTATCCAGTGATAAGAGTGGGTTTGGATGGGAGTAAAGCCCCGTTGAATTTTATGCTCCCCTTGAGCGCCGGCATCAAACTGACGTAAATTATTTTTTATGCAGTATTCAATACCTTGGTAATAGCAGGCTTCAAAATGCAGGTTTTCAAATTCTTCAGAGCAGCCCCAGTAACGACCAAATAGCGTGTCATCACTTTTAAAGTTTAAGGCGCCAGCAACAATGTCATCATTATGTTTGGCGAGGACTAACACCAAATGCTGTGGCATGCTTTTAGCAATCATCTGAAAAAATTCAAAAGTTAAATAACCACCGTTGCCACTGCGCTTAGCGTAGGTGAGTTGGTAAAACCGATAAAATGTAAGCCATTGCTCGGGGGTTACGTGCTCCCCTTCTAGCACCTCTAACACTAAGCCTTGTTCCTGTACTCGTCGGCGCTCTCTTTTTACTGTTTTGCGTTTGCGGGAGCTAAAGGTTTGTAGAAAATCATCAAAGCAGCCAAAGTTATTATTAAACCAGTGAAACTGAACCCCGATGCGCTTCTCTAAAGCCGTTGCCTGCCATAGGTGCTCTTCAGTTCTTTCAGGAAAGAGAATATGCAGGCCCGAAATAAAAGGCCTATTGTTTAAGCCCTGAGCATTTTCTTTAAGTGATGCGATCAGCAAGCTAATGACGGGCAAGGGATCAACACCTTCTTTAATCACTAATCGAGGGCCAGTGGCTGGGGTAAAGGGTATAGCAGATACCCACTTTGGATAATAAGGTTTACCAAGGCGTTGCCATGCCTCCGCCCAAGCCCAGTCAAACACATACTCACCGTAGGAGTGTTGTTTTATATAAAGGGGCATAAAGGCGATTACATCATCACCTTGCTCAATAATAGCGTGGCTGGCAATCCAGCCGGTTTTTGTGCAAGCGCTGTGGCTATCTTCTAGAGCCTTCAGAAACTGATGCTTAATGAATGGGTATTCTGTTTTTATAATGCCATTCCACTGTTGTTGACTGACATCGTTAATGCTTTGTAAAAAACGAATTCTCACGAGGTGGAGCTTAACGATGAGAAGTTAAGTGCTAGTCCAATAAATAACACTAGTCCTACATAGTTATTATTTAAAAAAGCGCGGAAGCAGCGTTGGTTAATACGATCTTTAGCTAAGTAAAGCTGGTAGGCAAAAAGCCCTGTAACGATAAATAATGCCAACCACCAAAACACACCGAGCATAAATAAACTCCCAGTAATAATTAAACCGATGATGCACAGTAGCTGAAAGCAGGCGATAAGAATAAGGTCGTATTGGCCAAATAAAACCGCGGTAGATTTCACTCCAATCTTTAAATCATCCTCACGATCAACCATGGCGTAAAACGTATCAAACACTACAATCCAACAAACAGCGGCAAAAAACAGTGGCAAAAAACTCCAAGGTAGTTGATTCGTTTCGGCGGTAAAGGCCATAGGGATTCCCCAGGCAAAAGCGGCTCCTAACACCACCTGTGGAAAGTGAGTGTAACGCTTCATAAAGGGATATGAGCTAGCAAGGGCTAGGGCAATAAATGATAGAGCGATAGTAAAGGGGTTGGTAAATAATACTAAGATAAAGGCTATTAAAAGAAGGGTCACAAAGAAAGTGAGTGCTTGCTTACTTGTTATAACACCCGTGGTAAGAGGCCGCTCTTTGGTTCGGGCAACGTGGCGGTCAATGTGCCGGTCGGCAAAGTCGTTAATAACACAACCGGCTGAGCGCATAATAAATACGCCAAAGGTAAAGATAAAAAGGTTTGTGAGGCTGGGTATTCCTTCGGCGGCAAGCCAGAGACCACATAGGGTGGGCCATAACAGTAGTAATGTACCAATCGGTTTATGGCCGCGAATTAAATACCAATAATCTTTTAATGTGCCTGAACTCATGTGGCCTCCCATGGAGTAAATGCGGGAAGAAAAATCTCTGCCACCGATAGGGGCTTCCCTTCTAAATAAAACTTTGAGCGTCTCCCCCATACATATTTGTTGTCTTTTGTGGTTTGTAAGCGCTTACATTCATTGCTGGGGGTAGACGCGTTAATGTCAATTTTAGCAATTTCAAAAGGTAATCGTGTCATGTGGGGGCTAGTAAAAAGTAAGTGTCCTAGAGGCTTTGCCTTAAGGTGACGCAAGTGGCCAAGAGAACCTTTTAGGGAGTTTAATGGTATTACGCTACGGGCAAACACCCAGGGTTGTTGATGGCAAAGTAAAATAACCTCTCTAATAAGGGCCACCTGTCGAGGGGGAATATTTAATAAAATACGCTCTGACTGAGTGGGCTGCATAAATGACTGACGTACTACATTGACGGCAAAATCCCCTTGGGTTTTTCTTACCAGATGGGCGGT
>CBDUPS010000039.1:0-8641 GCA_965369155.1 uncultured Spongiibacteraceae bacterium | reverse complement strand
TGGGCCAGATCCATACGCATTGTCCGGTGCCTTTCTGCTGCTGTGGTGGTTGGCTCTCACCGTTCCGATTTACCTAGCCCGTGGGGGCCATTATTAGACGATTTTTTAAACTCCGGAGTGCTTCGCACAGGAAAAATAGAGGTTGCCTCACCTTCTGGCAATATATGGATTAGCTTTCACCGAGCGGATTTAGACAATACCCAAGATCAACTGATTGTGGTGGAGAACATCACCGGCATTCAGCTTTTAGAAGAAGAACTCATTCACAGTGAGCGTCTTGCCTCTATTGGTCGGCTGGCCGCAGGGGTAGCCCACGAAATTGGTAACCCCGTCACCGGTATTGCCTGTTTAGCACAAAACTTACCCTATGAAACCACCAACGAAGCCGTGCATCAAATTGGCCTTGATATTGTCGGTCAAACTGAGCGCATCTCTCAAATCGTTCACTCCCTAGTCTCTTTTGCTCACTCAGGATCCCATCATGGCGATCATGAGATTGTGGAAGCCGTTAATTTACACCACTTAACCGGTGAAGCATTTAAGTTGCTTAACCTTGATAAAGAAGCCTTACCGATGAACTTCATTAACCGCTGCGACCCTGAACACCAAATAGCCGGTGACTCACAGCAATTATTACAAGTTCTTATTAATCTGTTATCCAATGCCCGTGATGCCAGTAAGGCTTACGGCTTAATTGAAGTTTCAAGCGCCCGTCAGGAGCCAGGGATATTGCTAGAAATTACCGATGAGGGCCAAGGGATACCCAAAGAAGTACAGGAGCAGATTTTTGAGCCTTTCTTTACCACCAAAGAACCGGGCAAAGGAACGGGTTTAGGCTTAGCCCTCGCATTTAGTATTATCGAAAAACACCAAGGTCATATTAGTATTACCAGTCCTATTGATTTAGGCGGTGGCACTCGCTTTACCATTCGTTTGCCCGAGTGGTTTGATGAAACCCGTATTTAACTAGCAAGAGGTTAGGCAACCTACGCATTTTCTGCCACAATGACTTTTGCTTTAAAATACACTTGTAACATAACAGCGTATATATTCAGTGCCTATCTTTGGGCTATTACTTTACATAACAGACTCAAATAGCAATGACAGAACATATCTTAATTGTTGAAGATGAAGAAATTATTCGCTCAGCCTTAAAACGAATGCTTGAGCATAATGGCTATCAAGTCAGTATTGCTGAATCCGTATCCAATGCCACATCACAATTTAACCTAGACGATTTCAGTATTATTATTAGTGACTTACGCTTACCCGGCAAACCCGGTACAGATTTAATTCGTCTGGCAAAAAATACGCCTGTACTCATCATGACCAGCTATGCCAGCTTAAAGTCCGCTGTCGACTCCCTTAAAAAAGGGGCGGCAGACTATATCGCCAAGCCCTTTAACCATGATGAGATGCTGCGTACGATTCAAGACATTCTCAAAACCCAACAAAAAAATAATGCCTTAAAAAGCACGGCATTTTCTGGGGAAAGCCTCCCCGGCATGATCGGCAGCTGTCGTGAAATGCAAACCCTGTACCACCATATTCGAAAAGTCGCCCCTACAGACTCCACCGTTTTAGTTCATGGTGAAACCGGTACCGGTAAAGAGCTTGTCGCCAAAGCCATACATAGCCAAAGTCTCCGTAGCAAAGCCCCCTTTATTGCCGTTAACTGTGCCGCTATCCCAGAGACTCTCATTGAGTCTGAATTATTTGGTTACGAAAAAGGGGCTTTTACCGGCGCTCAAAGTAATCGTATCGGCCTTATCGAGGCTGCCAACACCGGTACGTTATTTTTAGATGAAATAGGCGAGCTCCCCTTAGAGGCACAAGCACGGCTACTGCGTTTTATTCAAGAAAATGAAATACGCCGTATCGGTTCAACCGAATCCTCAAAAGTTGATGTTAGGCTGATTACCGCCACCCACCGTGATTTAGGTAAATATTGCGAGAAGGGGTTATTTAGACAAGATTTATTTTATCGGGTTAACGTTATTCAACTTGTGTTACCTCCCCTGCGGGAACGCGGCAAAGATATTCTCGATATTGCCGAGCATCTATTACAAAAGTGCGCTAAACGCTTTAATCGGGCGGGGGAAGGCTTACATTTTTCCCCTGAAGCGATTCAGGCGATGACAACCTACACCTGGCCTGGCAATATCCGTGAATTGGAAAACGCCATTGAACGGGCGGTTATTTTGAGTGAGTCTTCTGTTATCACCAACGATTTACTCTGCATCGACTTAGAGTTGGTTGATATGAGCCAACTACCCACTCAAGTGCCCTCTCAAACCAACCCCTCTTATACCGACAAAAAAGAGTCCGACGATGATGATAGCTTATCCTTAGAAGATTACTTTATGCACTTTGTGTTAGAGAACCAAGATTCCATGAGTGAGACCGAGCTGGCCGACAAACTGGGTATTAGCCGTAAAAGCCTATGGGAACGCCGCAAAAAACTTGGTATGCCCCGAAGTAAAGCCTAAGCAATATGAATAAACCGTTACTTTTAACAACAAAATATGTGGTGCTTGGTAACACATAGTGTTACCTGAGCAATAATTGGAAGACTTCCTCTCACCCACAAAAACACTAAGCAACTGAAAACAAAGAGATTTTAATTTTTGGCACGGTTTCTGCTATACCTAAAGCACAATAAAAATAATAAACTAATAATAATAAAAACCTAAAAATAATAATAAAAATGAAAGACCTGGATGGGGAGAGCAATGCTTTCCCTTTTTACTTTCTGGCTTTTGCTATTTACCCCCCACCTTACAAAGCACAGCATCGAACTCACAGCGCAACTTAAATCGTCATAAATTAACGCCCCTGTGATAAACTGCTCACTTACCTTCTTTTCAATAACTTTACTAAAATGTGCCTGTGACAGATAAACAAAACCCCAACAACCTTACTATTATCCCTCGAGACCAACATCCCATTTCTCGCCGCGATATTAGTGAAGGCGCCCTTGACGTGCTCTACACATTAAACCGTGCTGGGTTTGAGGCTTACTTAGTAGGCGGCGGCGTTAGAGATTTACTATTAGAAAGAAAACCTAAAGATTTTGATGTGGCAACCAATGCCACCCCTGACCAAATACGGCCTTTATTTCGCAGAGCCCGTATTATCGGCAAACGCTTCCAAATTGTTCATGTTCCTTATGGGCGAGAAGTGATTGAAGTCACCACCTTTCGTGCCCACCACAAAAAAACTGAAACCCGTCATCATGTTAAGCGCAATCAAACAGGGGATGCGGTTAAAGATCATTCGGGTATGTTGTTACGGGATAACGTCTTTGGCAGTATTGAAGAAGATGCCTCCCGACGGGATTTCACCATCAATGCCCTTTACTACAATATCGCCGACTTCTCTGTTCGGGATTTTTGTGGGGGCATTGACGATTTAAAACACAAAACCCTTCGTTTAATTGGCGAGCCTAGCACCCGCTATCAAGAAGACCCGGTTCGGATTCTCCGTGCCGCCCGCTTTGAGGCAAAACTGGGCTTTACTCTTGCCCGTGATACCGCACAACCGATTCCCGAATTTAAACACTTACTCAAGCAAATCTCCTCAGCCCGGTTATTTGATGAAGTATTAAAATTATTATCTTCGGGTTTTGGTGAAAAGTGCTTTGAACGATTACAGCATCATCAGTTATTTGAAGAGCTCTTCCCCGCTACGGCAGACCTTATTGCCAAGCAGCCGGAGGCTACCGAGCTACTCACTCAAGCAGTTCGCAATACCGATAAACGTATTGCAGAGGGTAAGTCTGTTACCCCAGCCTTTATTTATGCCGCCATGCTTTGGCCTGTGGTTAATCATGCCTACCAGCATAATTTAACCCTTAATATGCCGCCGATGGTTGCCATGCATAATGCATCTACTACCGCCATTACTGGGCAATTGCCTCGTACCAGTATTCCTAAACGCTTTAGTTTCCCCATGCGTGAAATATGGGAGATGCAGGTACGACTAACCCGTCGTAAAGGCAAGCAACCCTTACGCCTTATGACTCACCCACGTTTTCGTGCGGGATACGACTTTTTATTATTAAGAGAAAGCAGTAAGGAAATTCCTGAAGAGTTAGGCCCTTGGTGGACAGCCCTGCAAGAAACCAACCCCCCTGTGGTATCAGCAGATCATCCCTCAAAACGGCGCGCTCCTAAAAAAAGGACACGATAAATGCCAAGCCATGCATATATCGGTATTGGCAGCAATTTAGATAACCCCGTTAAACAAGTGCTCTCTGCCATAAACCATTTACAACAAGCCCCAGAGATTACCGTAGAACAAGTCTCCCCTTGGTATAAAAGCCGTGCCATTGGCCCTGTTGACCAACCTGAGTACATTAGCCCCGATTACATCAACGGTGTTGCACACATTAGCACCACACTCACACCTATTGCGTTATTAGATGTCTTACAAGCCATTGAGCAAGCCCATCATAGAGAACGTACTATTCGCTGGGGTGCCAGAACGCTAGACCTAGATATCCTACTATTTGATGATATAACCCTAAACAGCGAGCGTTTAACCGTGCCGCATCCCGAGTTACTTAACCGAAATTTTGTTCTGTATCCTTTGACGGATGTTGCCCCAGCAATTATCCTGCCTAATAATATGCCACTGCGTGTTTTTATTAATCAAGTAACACAAGAGGGGCTTTGGCCATTAGCATCCTAAAAACTGCCACCCAAGCATCCAACATTGATACCTCTGTGGTACAAACTGCAGAGATTCCTCGTTTTATTGTGATTGAAGGCCCTATTGGTGTAGGTAAAACTACCCTAGCTAAGCGTCTCGCCAACCGCTTTAATTACGACACCTTGCTAGAGAAAGCCGAAGAAAACCCCTTTTTAAGCAAGTTTTATAAAAATCGTGATCAACATGCCCTATCCACTCAGTTATTCTTTTTGTTTCAAAGAGCCCAACAACTAGAAGAGCTTTGGCAGAACGATTTATTTGAACCGCTGCGAGTGGCTGATTTTCTTATCGAAAAAGACCACCTGTTTGCCAAAACCATTTTAACTCCAGAAGAATATCAGCTCTACCAAATGGTTTATGAGAAGCTTGCCATAGAAGCACCTAAGCCCGATTTAGTCATTTATCTTCAAGCCCCCGTTGACACATTACTCTCACGAATTCATCATCGCGGTATTAAAGAAGAACGCCATATTAACCATCAATATCTTGAGCGATTAAACGAAGCCTATAGTGAGTTTTTTCTGTATTACGATGATGCGCCGCTATTAATTGTTAATGCCTCACAAATTGACTTAGTAGATAATGACCGTGACTTTGAACAGTTAGCCGATTACATGCTAACCATTAAACGCGGCAGACACTTCTTTAACCCCAGCATTTTATATTTCAAACTACTCGTTAGATAAACGCTAACCTCCCAACATATTCAGAGCCCTATGAAAAACATAACCACCAAAGTTCTACAAAACTTAAAAGAGCAGAATGAGCGCTTTGCCGTCGTTTCAGCTTACGATGCCACCTTTGCACAATTAATAAGCAATGCCGGTATTGAAGTAATTTTAGTGGGTGATTCCCTTGGCATGGTGTTACAAGGCTTAGATAGCACATTGCCTGTTACCCTAGAACAAATGTGTTATCACACCGAGTCGGTTGGCCGTGGTAATCAGGGCTCTTTAATTATCGCTGATATGCCGTTTATGACATTCCACACCCCAGAGGCGGCTATGGCCAATGCCACAGCACTGATGCAAAGTGGCGCTCATATGGTAAAACTTGAAGGTGGAGCATGGTTATGCGAAACCGTTAGCCTATTGGTTGAACGGGGAATTCCTGTTTGCGCTCACCTAGGGCTCACCCCACAATCGGTAAATACCTTAGGGGGCTTTCGTGTACAAGGTCGCGACCCTGAGCAAGCCGAAGCGATTTTAAAAGATGCTTGTTTATTAGAAGATGCGGGTGCCGAATTATTAGTGGTTGAGTGTATTCCCACCGATTTAGCCGAACAAATTACCGATAGCTTAGCAATACCCGTTATCGGAATTGGCGCCGGCCCACTAACCAATGCACAGGTGCTAGTTGCCCACGATATGTTAGGGCTTAATCCTAAGCCCCCCCGCTTTGTGCGTAACTTTTTAGAGGATACCAATAGCATTCAGGAGGCCTTTGCCTTATATCTTGAAGCTGTCCGTGATGGTAGCTTTCCCTCTGACGAGCATTGCTTTAACTAAATCCTTTTAACTGGCCTGCTTTACTCAATGGCTTCAGAAAAAAGCGTTAACTACTAATCTGGCGGCTAACTCCCATGAAAACACTGACATCTATAGATTCGGTTCGTGATGCAATAAACGGTGCCAAGCAACAGGGCAAAACGACTGCCTTCGTCCCCACGATGGGGAATTTACATGCCGGCCATATCTCGCTTATAGAAGAAGCAAAAAAACAGGCCGACTGCGTTATGGCCAGTGTGTTTGTTAATCCCATGCAGTTTGGCGCAGGAGAAGATTTAGACAGCTACCCCCGTACACTGCAAGAGGACATCAACAAACTTACCGCAGCTGGCTGTGATTTTTTGTTTACCCCCACCGAAGCGATTATGTATCCTGCCGGGCAAAGCCACCATACTCAGATTAAAGTACCAGAGCTCACAAGTAGGCTTTGTGGTGCCGACCGTCCTGGGCATTTTGCGGGCGTATGTACCGTGGTGAGCAAGCTATTTAATATCGTACAGCCTGATAGCGCTTTTTTTGGTAAAAAGGACTTCCAGCAACTCGCTGTGATTCGCAAAATGGTGTTTGACTTAAATATCCCAGTTAGCATTTACGCTGTAGAAACCAAAAGGGAGACCGATGGTCTAGCATTAAGCTCTCGTAATCAGTACTTATCCGCAGAAGAGCGCCTTATTGCCCCCAACCTTTACCAAGTGTTAATGCAAACAAAACAGGCCATACTGGCAGGAAATAGTAACTATACTACACTGTGTGCCGAGGGGATTAAGACGTTACAAAGTGCTGGGTTTACCCCTGGATACCTTGATATACTTGATGCGAAGACCCTTAACCCAATAAACGGTAACACTTTTGAGGGGGTTATTGCGGTAGCTGCTTCGATTGGTAACACTCGTCTTATCGACAATGTTACCTTTTTGTTGAACGGCTCAAGCAATTAAGGCATACTTGCCCGCCATTGGGTAACTGACAGTTCTTTTGCTGTTTTTTATCGCACCTGTTTCAGGTTAGCATTGAATTAAACGAAACAAGTAAGAGGTTAAGCAAACGATGCAATCGACCATGCTTAAAGCCAAACTTCACCAAGCACGTGTAACCCACGCGGTGCTTGAGTATGAAGGCTCCTGTGCAATAGACGGCATATTATTAGATATGGCGGGTATTCGCGAATATGAGCAAATACAAATTTACAACATTGATGGTGGCCACCGCTTTACCACTTATGCCATTCGTGGCGAAGAAGGTAGCGGCATTATCTCTGTTAATGGTGCGGCAGCCCATAAAGCGAATGTTACAGATCGTGTGATTATCTGTGCTTATGCCTCTTATTCTCAAGCGGAGCTTGTTAACTTTAAGCCGCGCTTAGTTTACTTGAATGAAAAAAATGAAATCAAAGAAACCAAAGGCATTACTCCAGTACAAGTAGCCTAAGGCGTTTTATTTAAGGTCTCTCTTTTTTATTAAGCCCTGTTATGCAGGGCATTTTTTTGTCTGTTACTTTTACCCTCATTAGTCGCATTACTCACCACGTATCCTCACTGCCCTTTATGGGTATTTTCCTTGAATGGTTGCCCTAGGCACACTAGGATAAAGCCCATAAGATTTATCGCCTTAAGGAATACTAATGACCACTTATCCTGTGCTTCCCGCTGCTATAAAAAACACCCATCTTACCCAAGAGCAATACCAAAAACTGTATCAGCAATCGATTGATAACCCCTCCGAGTTTTGGGCCTCCCAAGCCAGCCATTTTTTACAATGGGATAAACCCTGGCAGCAGGTATTTGAAGCGGATTTCTCCCAGGGAAAAGTAAGCTGGTTTACTGGAGCCAAGCTTAATGTCACCACTAACTGTATTGATCGCCACTTAGTCAACAAAGCCAACCAAACCGCTATTATTTGGGAGGGAGATGAACCCTGCGACGATGAACATATTACCTATCAACAATTACATGACAGGGTGTGCCAGTTAGCCAACGGTTTGAAGCAACAAGGGGTTAAAAAAGGCGACCGAGTCTGTATTTATATGCCGATGATTCCAGAGGCCGCTTACGCTATGTTAGCCTGTGCCCGTATTGGTGCAGTTCATTCTGTTGTGTTTGGTGGATTCTCCCCCGATGCATTGAAGGGGCGTATTTTAGATAGTGACTGCCGCGTACTTATTACCGCCGACGAAGGCTTGCGCGGTGGTAAAACCATTCCACTTAAAGCCAATGCTGATAAAGCCCTACAGGATTGCCCCAACGTACACACCAATCTAGTAGTAAAGCGCACAGGCAATACCATTAACTGGAATGAAGACCGTGATGTGTGGTATCACGACCTTATTGATCAACAGCCTAACACCTGTACCCCTGAGTTGATGGATGCCGAAGACCCACTCTTTATTCTTTATACCTCAGGCTCCACCGGCAAACCCAAAG
>CBDUPS010000038.1:0-8664 GCA_965369155.1 uncultured Spongiibacteraceae bacterium | reverse complement strand
CGTTTAAATAAACTCGGTATTTTAGGGCCACAAACCCAATGTGTTCACATGACGCAAATTACCCCTGAAGATATCGCCCTACTTTCGCACTATGGCGCTCATGTTATTCATTGCCCTGAGTCAAACCTAAAGCTTGCCAGTGGCTTTTGCCCTGTACAGCAGCTATTAAATGCAGGAATAAACGTAGCATTAGGGACCGATGGTGCCGCCAGCAACAATGATTTAGATTTGTTAGGCGAGGCAAAAACTGCGGCTCTTATCGCAAAAGGTATCAGCCAAGATGCCACTGCAGTTAATGCGTTTACCGCCTAGAGATGGCCACTATTAACGGCGCTAAAGCCATGGGTATCGATCACCTGATTGGCTCTTTAGAAGTGGGTAAGCTTGCTGATATTGCCGCCATTGATATGAGCCACTTTGATATGCAACCGGTATTTAATCCCATATCACAAATTATCTATACCAATAGCGCCCCTGCGGTAACCCATCTTTGGGTGGGGGGAAAGCTTATTATGGAAAACCGCCAACTACTCACCATGGATATTAGAGAACTAAAAGCCCGTGCTAGTTATTGGCATGATAAAATCAGCTCCACTTAACTTAACCTTTATTTTTTATCTCTTATGAATACATCAGAAAAACCAACTCACTCTAACCAGAATGTTGACCCAAGTGAAATTGCCAAGTTTGAAGCCTTAGCCTCAAGATGGTGGGATCCTAATGGGGAGTTTAAACCCCTGCACGACATTAATCCTTTACGGGCAAACTACATTGATCAAAACGCGGCTATCGCCGGTAAAAAAGTTATCGACGTTGGTTGTGGTGGCGGCTTGCTTACCGAGGCCATGAGTTATCGAGGTGCTACAGTAACCGGGATCGATATGGGAAAAGCTCCCCTTGATGTAGCCCGTTTACATCAACTCGAAAATAACCTAACGATTGATTACCAACAAATTACCGCTGAAGCCATGGCAGAACAAAACCCCAACGCATTTGATGTGGTCACTTGTTTAGAAATGCTAGAGCATGTTCCAAACCCCGCCTCTACCATTCAAGCCTGTGCCGACTTATGTAAACCCAATGGTGATGTGTTTTTTAGCACCATTAACCGTAACCCAAAGGCATGGCTATTTGCCATTGCTGGCGCTGAATACCTATTAAACATGCTCCCCAAAGGCACACACTCCTATCAAACCTTTATCAAGCCCTCTGAGCTAAGCCTATGGTGTAGAAAAGCGGGATTAGAGTTAATTGATATCGTTGGGATTTCTTATAATCCCCTAACGCGAGTTTATAAGCTTGGCAATGATGTTGATGTTAACTATATGATCCACACCCGCAAATTAACCCATAAGTTATAGGCTATGATTACCACATTATTGTTTGATCTGGACGGCACCCTCGTTGATACCGCCCGAGACTTTCATCAAATACTAAATACTATGCGAGGCGAGCAGAACCTCCCCCCTGTACCCTATGAGCTCATCAGAAGTTGTACATCAGATGGCACAGCTGCAATGATCAACGCGGCATTTAATATTACCGACACTGACCCACTATTTTCTCAGTTAAAAGAAGATTTTCTTAACCGTTACGAAAATAGCTCATATCAGTACGCTGTTAATTTTCCGGGTATCAATACATTATTAGAGTTTGCTAAACTCAATAATATGCAATGGGGGGTGGTGACCAATAAACCTGCGCGCTTTGCCGAGCCCTTAATGCAACAGATTGAATTTCCACTACCCTACAAAAGCGTTATTTGCCCAGATCATGTGAGTGAGAAAAAGCCCCATCCAGAATCATTATTTTTAGCCTGCCAGCAAAGTTTATGTAAACCCCATGAAGCTATTTATATTGGAGACCATGAACGTGATATCGCCGCAGGCAATAATGCCAATATGATCACAGTTGCAGCAGCTTGGGGCTATTTACACCCCAAAGATGATATAAATAACTGGCAAGCAACCTATATTGCCCATACGCCCCTTGATGTTATCGAGATTTTACAAGAAATACAGGAGAGCCACTCCCATGCCTAAGACAACGAATGCGGTAACAACACTCCCGCAAAACTACCAGCCTGATGCTAATTTGTTACAAGGCAAGGTTATTGTTGTTACCGGTGCAGGGGATGGAATTGGTAAGGCAGCGGCATTAGCCTATGCCAAGCATGGTGCTACTGTTGTACTGTGTGGCCGTACCACCGAAAAGCTGGAGGCTGTTTACGACACCATTGAAACAAATGGTTGGCCACAGGCTGCTATTGCACCTATCGACTTTTTAAGTGCCGATGAAAATACCTATAAAGAGCTTGCCACTATGTTGGCAGAGCACTTTCCCCATATTGACGGATTATTAAACAACGCCAGTATGCTAGGCAAAAGAACACCTATTGAAACCGCCGCCACATCCCAGTGGCAAGATGTGATACACACCAATGTAAATGCGCCTTTTATGCTTACCAAAGCACTATTACCCTTAATAAAAAAAGCACCCACCGCCTCTATTATTTTTACCTCATCAGGGGTGGGACGAAAAGGTCGTGCTTACTGGGGTGCTTATGCGGTATCAAAGTTTGCCACCGAAGGGCTAATGGAAGTGCTGGCTGATGAGTTAGGTAATATCTCAGAGATTCGTAGTAACTGCATTAATCCAGGGCCTACCAACACCGCGATGCGTCGCACCGCATATCCTGCGGAAGAACCCAGCCACAACCCAAACCCAGAAGATATTATGCCGCTATATTTATGGCTGATGAGCGATGAGAGTAAAGCAGTAAATGGCTGCTCGTTAGATGCACAGGGTTAAATATAACGCTGCTTATTTATTGTAATACTGACTAGGAAGGTCTTCAGGGATTTTTGAGGCTGATGATTTCTTAACTCATCCATTCCCTGTTACTCCGTCTAATTCCTAAAGTTGCTATAGACTTTGTAATTGCTTAAGTTGCACACCACTTGAATTAACCCATGCTGTAAGGCCATTAGCACTGCCCCCATGGATAGTTGCAGCCGCAGAACTAGGGCTTGAAAACTCTATATCCTTAGTAAAGGAGTACGCACCATTTTCTTCTACTAATGCGCCGTCTTCTATCAATTTGTTTCTCTGTACCAAGACACTAGGCCATTTTTTCGCAGAGCTCCTTTCTTCCAAAACAGCTTGAGAGCCTTTTAAAACAACAATACCATTTGGAGTTAGATAGCCTGTTGCTTTTAAATCTTTGATGTTGCAATTCAGTAACTCTTCTTGTTTTTCTTCTTTGGCTATTGTGGTTTTTTGGACAAATGCCTCAACACCCAAAACAGGCAAAACCTGCTGCATTTTTTCGAGAAAAACCTCCATGTCCTCTCGGTCTGATTCGGGCAATTTAGCTCCACTTCCTTGGCTGTTTATCACAACAGATCGTTCAATTGAGCGTGCAACATCAATGAGACGACCTTCAATATACTTTATGTGGGCTTTTGTAAGGTTCTCATCTTTTGTAATAAAGAAGGTGATGTTATTCCAAAAATCTTTAGCTAAGTGGCTCTTTACTCTGTCGCGAATACACTCGGCCTCACCGATATAGATAGTGCTCTTATTAGTCTCTGGATCGGTACCCGTTAAAAAATATACTCCCGAGCTATACGACTCTTCTCTTGCAAGAAGTTTATCAAATTCACTTCTCGGTCCTGATACTGCTTTACCAGTCCAGTTAGAAAGTTCGGCGGTACGAAGTCTTTTTGGGTCTCCGTAAGCTAAAAATATTTTTAGTGTTGCCGTTGGCACATGCTCTCCTTACTAACGCCGCCTTCTATGGTTCTTTTTGTTTTTATTCCATAGCTTTCTACGCTGGCGCTCCATTTTCTTTTTATCTTCGGTTTTTATCGCAGCTACTTTACGGCGGGTCAGATCAACCGAATCACATAGATCGTTAATTTCTTTTTGGCCTAACTCAAGACACTGCCCTTGACGCAAATGCGGCGGCATAAATAAACTACCAAAACGCACACGCTTTAAGCGGCTAACCATAACCCCCTGGGATTCCCACAAGCGTCGCACTTCACGATTACGCCCTTCCATTAGCACCACATAAAACCAACGGTTAGTGCTCTTACTATCGTCTTTTTCGTTCATACTTTCTTTAACATCAGTAAAACGAGCGATGCCATCTTCAAGCATTACGCCTTCTTTCATGCGCTGTATGATATCGGCATCAATACTGCCGCGATCAGATCGAACACGACACAGATATTCTCTATCAATCTCATTAGAGGGGTGCATCAATGCATTGGCTAATTCGCCATCGGTAGTAAAAAGCATTAAGCCTGTGGTATTAATATCTAACCGCCCTACCGCTATCCAACGCTGTTCTTTAAGGGGTGGTAACTTTGCAAACACGGTGGGACGATTTTCGGGGTCTTTACGGGTTGATACTTCCCCTTCAGGCTTATGGTAAAGAATCACTCGACACTTTTGATCTTTAGCCGCACTTATCTTAACGGCTCTACCATCAAACTCTACCGTCTCTGTACCATCAATACGATCACCCAAGGTGGCCACTTTTCCATTAACTTTAACGCGGCCCTCGGCAATCCATTTCTCAGCCTCACGACGAGAACCTAATCCAGCTCGTGCTAATATTTTTTGTATCTTTTCATCTGCCATGGGGGCTCGCCTAAGGGTAAAGTTTGCTGTGTTACTTATTGGTTGTGCGTTTCATCTAATGTGCTTTCGTTATCTACCATCTTATCAATAGTATCGGCAGGCTCTACATCCACATCATTAACATCAGTATCTGCTAAGTGAGCTTTTAATTGGCTCTCTTGGTTATCAACATACTCATCATCAGTTCTATCGACATCATCTATTTCATTTAAAGCCTCGGCTTCCTCTAAAGCATCGTAGTCAATATCAAGTAGTCGTTTATTGGCTTCATTCACTTTTGCCGCAATTTCGCCACCTTCAGGGGAATGACTACCATCACCAAAATCAAGCTTACGGCTTAACTCATCTAAGTCCCTTATTTCAGTAAGTGTGGGTAAGTCTTCTAAAGATTTCATTGAAAAGTAATCTAAGAAGTTGCGCGTGGTGGCATACAGTGCCGGCCGCCCTGGAACATCTTTATGGCCTACTACTCGTACCCATTCCCGCTCTAACAGGGTACGAATGATCGTAGTGCTAACAGCCACCCCTCTAATTTCTTCAATATCACCACGGGTAATTGGCTGACGATACGCGACCAATGATAAGGTTTCTAATAGGGCTCTTGAGTAGCGCTGGGGCTTTTCTTCCCATAAGCGGCTGATCCATGGAGATAAGCTTTGTCTTACTTGAAAGCGCCAACCACTAGCGACTTTTTTTAACTCAAAACCTTTACCCTCACAGTCGGCTTCAATCTCACTAATAACCTCTTCTACCGCTTTTTTATCAGGGCGGTTACCCTCTAAAAATAAGGACAGAATTTCATCTATATTTAATGGTCGCCCAGCCGCTAACAAAGCCCCCTCAACAATATGCTTTAGTGGTACCGAGGGGTCTTGGATTTTTATGTCATCATCCGTATCTAGCATAAACTCACGCTCTTACATTGATTCATCGTATTAATGGTTAATCTTACTGATAAGGCAGCAAGCACCTAAATTTAAAAGCTTATAAAATACGCGCTTTAACATGAATAGGACCAAACGTTTCTGACTGCACGATATCAATTAGTGACTCTTTAATAAGCTCCATAATAGCTAAGAACGTCACCACAATACCGCCACGGCCCTCTTCAACCGTAAACAAACTATCAAAGGCAACAAAGCCGTTATCAGCCGCACTGTTTAAGCGTTGTAATACAAAAGACATTCGTTCGCGGGTTGAGAATTTCTCTAACTTCACCTCATGCTGACGCATATTCTCAGCACGGCGCAATACCGATGCCAACGCTAATAATAAATCTTTCATTTCAACCGTAGGCTCGGGTAGTTCTCGGTCAGCTACTGGGGGCTTAGCCGTTGCCTCCCACACATCACGACTTAGCCTCGGCAACTCATCAATATCTTCTGCTGCTTTTTTAAAACGCTCATATTCTTGTAATCGGCGGATTAACTGCATGCGAGGATCTTCTTCGTCCTCATCATCTTCTATTTTGCTGCGGGGTAATAATACGCGGGATTTAATCTCGGCTAGCATCGCCGCCATTAACAGATACTCTGCAGCTAACTCAAACTGCATGGCATCCATTAAATCGATATAACTCATGTACTGTTCGGTTATCTTAGAAACATCAATCTCTAAAATATCTAAGTTTTGGCGTTTAATTAAATAGAGTAATAAATCGAGCGGCCCTTCAAATGCCTCAAGAAACACTCGTAATGCATCAGGTGGAATATATAAATCATCTGGGATTTCAGTAACCGACTCCCCCATAATAACTGCAAAAGGTAGCTCTTGTTGCTTGTACTTTTCTTTATTTATTATTGGCTTATCAGAGTTAGTTAATGCAACATCTTCACTGAAAGACTTATTAGCTTGATGCCCCTCAGCCATTGAAGTGGTTTCTTTTGCTGCTATATTGACTGCATCATCGTTAGACATATCAGTATCTTATTATCCCGCGCCGCTTCCCAGCAGGGCTTTATTTACTTGATCAAAAGTAGTGCATAGTTGAGGGGGAAGATTATAACGTCTTTCGCACATTGTACCCTATCTAAGCTTTACGCAACAAAAAAGACTTCTACCCAACCCCAACACACACAAAGCATTTTATTTAGGGCTTTCTATTCCTAAAAACTTATTGATTTTTGGTGCTATTTTACCTTTGAGCTTCATTGCTGGCTTTTCAACAAAAAACCAAGAAAGAGCTGCAAAAAACATTGCTCCAACTAATGAGACTCCCATGATAATCCACGGGTTTTTTCCAAAGTAGATAAGTGTTATCTGCTGCAGTGGGAATGCATATAGATACAAACCATAAGAAAAATCACCTTTTGCACTCAAATCTGGAAGCTTCACCTTTTCACTAAAAGAAACCCACATCACCAAAAATGCTACCCAAAAACTAAAGGTTAGTACATAAGCTGGCGTTCCGTAGCTATACAACATAATGGCCGTAATAATTAACAGCCGCTTTAACGTAAATGTTTTTTCATTAAAATTAAGATAAAACAATGCACCAATAACAAAAAACCACGCCAACCTTATAACTTCATTCTTCATCAACCCTGATGCATGTTCTGGATGTATCTCTGAAAAAATAGGCCAAAATAAGAAAAGAATAAGTACAATACAGTTAAGAAAATAACGGCTCTTTAATACACCTAATAAGCCAAGAACCGCCACTCCCATATACATTTTTACTTCGACGGGCAGTGTCCACAACGAGCCATTAACCCCTCTAAGTGGGTTGTCAGAGAAAACCCCTGGAAGCGTGGTAATCATTCTATTCAACAACGTCATGTTCTCAAAAAAGAAACGCTTGGTTAATGGTTTTGAGAAATACTCACCTAAAGGCAATGAGGTAAATAATGGGCCTACAACAAAGACCATAATAACTAGGCAAACAATTAATGCTGGGTAAATTCTTAAAACCCGTGATTCAGTAAACTCAAAAAAATTATTTCTTAATGCGTAGCTTTTGGTGACTAAGTAGCCAGACAAAACAAAAAATATAACGATACCAAAGCCATGAATGCTCATTTTAAATGGGGTCACTTGCCGTAACCATTCCATCGGCAAAAAATTGGATTGACCCATACCATAAGACAAGGCAAAGCTATGTCCAAAAAGAACTAAAAAAGCGCCAACCAACCGTAACGTACCGATATTATTTTTATGCATAGTATTTTTTTTCTTATTTATTCACACCATTGTTACGGCGCTATATTACCGACTCCACCTTAAAAAGCCTACTTAAAAAAACAGAGATTCTGTAAGTATAATATTGATTAATAATGGTTTGCTGGTATTAAATATAGAGAAGATTATTTTTTAATCCACTAAAAATGGCTCCACATCACCTTTACCTTTTCGCACAACGGTAATCCCCTCTGCAGACATATCAATAACCGTTGTCGCTTCCATTCCACAAAAACCGCCATCAATCACCAAATCAACTTCGTGCTCTAATACGTCTCTCATCTCATAGGGGTCAGTTAAAGGATCTTCATCCCCCGGCATAATAAGCGTGACACTCATCAACGGCTCATTCAACGCCTCTAGCAAACTCAGTGCGATGGGATTATCGGGCACCCGTAAACCAATTGTGCGTCGTTTAGGATGTAACAATCTTTTAGGTACCTCACCCGTTGCATTTAATATAAAGGTATAAGCTCCGGGGGTGTTGTTCTTTAGCAAGCGAAACTGCGTGTTATCCACTTTAGCGTAAGTGCTAAGCTCGGATAAATCGCGACACAGCAGAGTAAAGTTATGATTATCATCTAACTTTCTAATGCGCTTAATACGCTTTAAGGCTTCTTTATTGCCCACGTGGCAGCCCAAGGCATAGGCTGAGTCGGTGGGGTAAGCAACAACTCCACCCTTTTGTATAATCTCAACCGCCTGAGAAATTAAACGCTTTTGTGGGTTTTCGGGGTGAATATTAAAAAACTGGCTCATTATTTATTCTCTAATAGTAAAAGCTATCGTAATTGCTCGGCAAATAACTCCCAAACCGGGCGACTCTGTTTTGGTAAA
>CBDUPS010000037.1:0-8765 GCA_965369155.1 uncultured Spongiibacteraceae bacterium | reverse complement strand
CCGGTAGGTGACGGAGCAATACGAGTACGAACGGTCATGAATCATCCAATATAAAAAGGCTTAAAAGGTAAATTATACTTGCTGCCTGTAGTTGTGTCAGTGCTGTTACGGTGATTCACCAACAAAAAACAAGGCATAAAAAAAGCGCCCATTAAGGCGCTTTTTAAATCACACAAAATTTTAAAAATTAAAATTCTAGTGCTTTTTGAATTTGGTCAGCAAATTTACTGAGTTCACTCATATTGCTATAAAGTGTGTTAGCAGAAGAACCACCACCTAAACATTCAGCTTTAATTAACTCTAATGCAGCTTCTACTGCTCTTTGTCTTTTTTCGCCTTCAGAAACACCGCTTGCTGCATCATAAAGCCCTAAGGTCTCTTTTTTCATTGCCACTTCCTCTTTTTTCATATTGTTGTTATTTATTAAAAAAATGTATCTCACGCTAAACGTCGCCAATTCTACTCTATTATTTGTGATGTATGTACCCCTTTTATTTGTTATATTCATGCGCCAATCCGCCAGCACTTACTACATTTTTTCTGCTTATGTCTTTAGCTCCTCAGCCACACCTTATTTCAGTAGCACCTATGATGGACTGGACCGACCGCCACGAACGCTACTTTTTACGGTTAATCACCCAAAAAGCTTTGCTTTATACCGAGATGGTAACCACTGGAGCCATTCTTAATGGTGATAAAAACCGCCTCTTAGATTTTTCTAACGAAGAGCACCCTATTGCCTTACAGTTAGGTGGTAGCAATCCAGAGGATCTAGCACAGGCCGCAAGCATTGGCCAAGGTTGGGGTTATGATGAGATTAATCTTAACGTAGGCTGCCCCAGTGATCGTGTGCAATCAGGCCAGTTTGGTGCCTGCCTGATGAAAGACCCAGCCCTAGTGGCTACAGGCGTTAAAGCCATGCAAGCCGAAGTGGATGTTCCTGTTACAGTAAAATGTCGCATTGGGGTTGATGAGCACGATAGTGAAGAAGCACTTATCAATTTTATTGAAACCGTACACAGCGCAGGCTGTAATACATTTATTATTCACGCACGCAAAGCATGGTTACAGGGGCTAAGCCCTAAAGAAAACAGAGAAATCCCCCCTCTTAATTACCCTCTTGTTTATAAAATAAAAGCTCTTTTCCCAGAACTTACCATTGTCATCAACGGTGGCGTTCAATCGTTAGAACAGACAGAGGAGCACTTACAACAAGTAGATGGTGTCATGCTTGGGCGAGTGGCCTACCAAAACCCTTGGCTGTTACAAAACGTTGATGCTCGTTTTTTTGGCTGTGAAAACCCGTCATCAAGTAGGCGGGAAGTGATAGAAAAACTCATTCCCTATGCCAAGGAACACATAGCTCAACAGGGCCGCTTGCAACATATTGCACGGCATATTTTAGGGTTATATCAAGATATTCCAGGGGCTAAGGTATTTCGTCGGCACTTAAGCCAAAATGCTCATAAGTCGGGGGTAAGCGAAGCGCTTTTACTAGAGGCCGTTAATTTAGCCGAGGCTGAAGGCCAAAGAGCGTTGATTCGCCAACAAGACTACCTCGCTTCAAGCAAGGCGCGATAATTTTTTTTGAGCGGGCATTTCGAGCATATCAACTAGTGCTCTAAACTCTAATTTATTATGGGCATTTAAAGACATTAACTCTTTATGCGCCTCAATGATGCAGTCCTTAACACCATTCTCATCGTCTTCATCACAGGTTATCTCATCAAGAATCGTGATATCTGAAAGGTCTTCATTAACAACATGAAACAAGCCTTCACAACCCATTGATGATAATAAGTAATCAACATCTTCACTGGTGTGGTACAGCAACGGTTTCTTTTTTAAACGAAGGCTCGCTCGTTTGGCAAGCTTTACTAACATGCCTAACGTGGTGCTATCTA
The DNA here is from genome assembly GCA_965369155.1 of uncultured Spongiibacteraceae bacterium. Lineage (GTDB taxonomy): Bacteria > Pseudomonadota > Gammaproteobacteria > Pseudomonadales > CBDUPS01 > CBDUPS01. The sequence goes on along the minus strand of CBDUPS010000037.1, from coordinate 6,861 downwards.
AAAAATCAGCTTCGGTTAAATCAATCACCACACCTGAGAAGTTACTCTTGGTTAAGATGTTATCAATAAAAAAATTAATACCCATGCTAAAGGTTAAACGCACCTCTCCCACGAGTTTTAAAATGCTTGCTCCGTTATGTTCAGCAACCAGAACCTGCCCTTTACTCATAATCACATTCTCTGCACAACCAGTACGGCGACATCATCGGCCAAGTCACCCTCAACTGGCAAGTTAAAACTTTTAAATATCTCGTTAATATCTGGTTGTAAAGAAGTCACTTTGCTTAGCAGGCTTTTTTCCTGTGCTTTTATGCTCTTTTCGCCTTGCAACTCTAAGGCTCCATCAGAGCAAAAAACCAAGGAATCTTCAGGGTTTAGGATCAATTGCACTTCATTTAACACCACATGGGGAAATAAGCCCAAGGGCTGCCCTTTAATCACAACCCAATCTGTTTTTTGAGGCGTTTTGTGTAAGGCTAAAGGTAAGTGCCCTGCCGAGGTTAAAGAAACCTCCCCGGTTTTGATATCAATACATGCCGCAAGTAGTGTGACATGCTTATCCGCATCCATAACAAACAACTCCGCATTAACCGCTTTTAGTAAAGCCGTTAACGAGAATTTTTCATCATTTTTGCTTAATGCATCACTCCAACGATAAATAAGATAGCGAATAGCCGTAACCACCATGGCCGAGGAAGCGCCGTGACCTGACACATCACCTAACACCACTAATAATTCATTATCATTCACCTGAGCATAATGAACAAAGTCACCACTTAACCATTGCGAGGGGCATACACGATAAGAAAGGCAGTAACGCTCAATAATACTAAAGACCGGTGGCTGTATTTTTTGTTGCACCTGCAGGGCTAAGTGCTGGTCTTCCTCTAACAGTGCATAAGCCTCTTGTAAATGCTGATAGTCTTTCGCTTTTTTATCAGTATTGATCGCCTTTTGCTGCCGTTCACAACGATACAAAGCCTCTGTTAACTCCTCAGAAAAAGACCCGTTACCTGCATCAGTGATACTAAGGCAGTCAACCACTCCCAACGTTAAGAAGTGCATTCTTGCTTTATGTACAAGGGGCTTGTCGCTAACAATCACTACAGCACAATGCTTTGTCACATCGACCAAAAGCTCAGCACCCTCTTTTTCTGACACTAAGCTTGAATGTAACAGAGTAACTGTTGTTTGCTGATGATTATTAAATGTATTTGAGGTAAATGTGTTGTGGTAAGAAACTAAAAAAGAAAACGGGCTTAATAAGCGAGCTAACCTTGCTTGCTGGGGCTCTGGTGAAACAACCTGTAACACAAACGAGTTATCACTCATTATCGCCGCTCAAAAAGTTAAAAATCTTCTTCACCAAATTCATCAACTAACCCAGAACGCCCGTCAGTAACTGCAAGCTCTCTTCCTTGTAAATACGCTCCCCGTAAAAAAGTGTACGGATCGCCTTGGCCTTCTAATAACTCTTCTTTTTTGAGTAATCCTGCTCTTAGACTAATTGTATTCGCGGATAAAAGCCCTAATTTAACATCATCATCAAGAGAGGCATATGGACTAAGATAAGAGTCTACAGCCAAGCCGGCCCCATCTCTAATAGTGCTAGGCCCCAATAGTGGTAGCATTACATAAGGCCCTGAAGAAACTCCCCAAAAACCCAGAGTTTGCCCAAAATCTTCCTTTTGGTGTGGCATCCACATATCTTTAGCCACATCAAAAAAACCTAAAAGGCCAACCGTGCTATTTAACAAAAAACGTCCGGTATCTTTACCCGCTTTTTTAAACTTTAACTGCGCTAGATCATTGGCGATGGTTGGCACCCCACCTAAATTAGAGAAAAAATTACTAATGCCTTTCTCTAAGCTATCAGGTGTTACTTTTTTATAACCTTGAGCTACAGGCTTAAGTAAATATTTATCTAGCTTTACATTAAAGTTATAAATTTTTCGATTGGTTTTCTCCCAAGGATCTGGGTTTGTCACAGGCTCCCCATAAACCGGCAACATAAAAAAACAACTACATAATATTAAAAAAATTCGCATTTTAGTCCCTTAAGCTAACTTACTTTTTTAATCATTATAAAGAATCTTACTAGGTTAAAACAGCCTCACACATAGAATAATTTTTTTCTTTATTTTTAATGGCTTAGCATTAAATATTTATAGCTAACCACTGCTTGTGTAACCGTTGCTCTGATACCTTTATTTTAGTACCTAATGTTTGCGCAAAAAGAGAAACTCTATACTCTTCTAGCATCCATAAAAATGCATTGTAATGTGCATTATTGGTGTTTTTTATATCATCTTTTACCTGTTGTTTTTTTTCTTCCCACCCATTAATAGTCGCTAATAAAGCAGCGTATTGCTCTGTGTTTTTCTGAGACTTTTCTAAAAATAGCAGTGATGCTTTTAAATAACGGGGAAAGTAATACAAATACTCTACTGGGGTATCTACAACAAAATCCTTATGTAACAAACAATGAATATGCTGCTCTTCGGATAATACAAGATTCTGGTTTGCACTACTTAAATGCACTTTTTTAAGACTCTCTAGTTGTTGGCGAACCTCCAAAGCGCCCATGGCAATTTCATTTAATAGTCGCTCTAAAGACAAGGCATAAGCTGTTACTCCCGTTAAATATTTACTTTTTAAGCCATTATAATTCTGTTTAGTAAAGGGTAGATCATCAGCCTCGTCTAGTACCGTGTCGTTATAGGATTTTTTTATGATCGCGTCGACCAAAGAATCTAATTGTCCCAAAACAGAAAAAATAATTTGTTTTTTACCGATACTTTTTATTAGATTTTTCTTTAAGTAATTAGCTGTTTTATTATCTTCTAGCATTAACAATCTAATAAGGCCTTGCCGATGTGATAATAGCGCCTCCTCTTTTTTAGAGAATAACTGCACCCCAACACTTTGTGTTAAATCAACCAGTGCCGGCCACATAACGACATCACTTTTATTTACCTTGCTTAGCCACTTCTCGGGTAAATCAGGAAAACTCCAACTTAAAATACCATCCGCTGGAAAACCATGATCAATTTCCGCAGCAATTTCTTTTTCACTTTGCTCTATATACTGCTGTTTTAGCTGCTGAAGATTATCGCTTTTAGCAATAATTTTTTTATTTTTATCAACCAAACGGTAATGGGGTTTATACCAAGCGTCTAAAGCAATCTCATCAAAATAATCGGCGGGAATATCTAAGGATTTTATATTCTTTAATGCCGCTGATAACTGCTTTGATAATGGTATGTTTTCAGCTATGAGGCAAGGGGTAAGTAATGCTGCGGTAGCGGGTATAGGCACCAACATTTTTCGATGTTTTTTAGGTAAACTTTTTAGTAAAAACTGGCATTTATCTTGTAACAAGCCTGGGACTAGCCATTCAAATAAAAAGTCGGGGGTACTGCTTAATTGTGCCATCGTAATAATAACCGACATACCATCTTCTTTATGGCCCGGTTCAAAACGATAATCAAGTGGATATTCCACACCATCCCAGATTAACGTGGATGGGAATTGTTCTAAACCACCATCATTAATTCCTGAGCGAATATCATCTTCAGTTGCACAAAGTAATTGTGGGTTTTGTTGTCTCTCAAGCTTATACCAAGCATTAAACTCATTAGGAGAACTAATTTGCTCTGGAATATTTTTTTGATAAAAAGCGATTAAGTTATCTTCAAAAATAAACAAATCATTATTGCGTATTTTTTCAGCCTCTTCGGTTAAACGCCCTAGCAGCTTTTTATTATGTAGCCAAAAGGCCTCTCTAGTTTTATAGGTAAAAGCGCCTAAGCCTTCTCTTATAAATAAATCCCTAGAAGTGCGGGCATCAATTTTACTGTAATCTGGCAGTGGCTTTTCATCAATCAACAAACCAGAGAACAAAATTCTTTCTTTGGCTTTTACTTGTTGTGTTTTACTACACCAATAAGGTTCTACATATTCACTTTTAAGTAAGTGACTCACCGAAGACAACAACCATTCTGGCTCTATCGCCATTACCTGATGAGCAAAAACCCGAGAAGTTTCTAGCAACTCACCCGCCAGCAACCACGCTGGCATTTTTTTAACCACAGACCCTGGAAAAACATAAAACTGCCGTCCTCTTGTTCCTTGGTATTCACTTTTTTCAACTTGAATTCCAACGTTAGCGGCAAAGCCTGTCAACAGTGCTTTACCAATAGCAGCTTTATCTATCGATTTATTTTCTTTAGCGTTTTTGCTTTTTTTCTTCATAGCTAGTTTTAATTGACGATGAACACCACGCCATTCGCGCATACGGTTCCAATTTAAAAAGTGTCGTTTACACTCTTTAGCTACTACTGATTTACTTTTGTCTTCCCACAGATTTTCAAACCAATCCCAAAGTGATAACACCACATCAAAATCATCCGCCGACTTTGTTTTTTTAAAGATGGCATGTGCTTGCTGTGCAGCAGCCTTTTTCTCTTGTGGAAATTCTCTAGGGTCTTGAATACTTAAGTAACTGGCTATAATAAGCATCGCGTCTAAGCTGTTATGCTCTTCCCCTGCGATAAGTGCCCTCGATATTTTAGGGTCTAAGGGTAAGCTAGCCATTGCTCGGCCAATGGCTGTTAATTGATTTTTTTTAAGCGCCGACAATTCTTGTAACAATCGCAAACCATCACGAATTTGCTTGCCCTCTGGAGGCTCAATAAAAGGAAAGTCTTCAATATTGCCTAAATTAAGCTGATACATTTTTAAAATAACTTCAGCTAAGTTACTGCGTTTTATTTCTGGTTCAGTAAATTCTGGACGCTGTAAAAAATCAGCTTCATCGTACAATCTAATACAAACACCTTCCGACACACGCCCACAGCGCCCCTTTCGCTGATTCGCGCTCGCTCTCGAAATCGCTTCAATGGGTAATCGTTGTATTTTACTTTTTACGCTGTAGCGTTTTATACGTGCTTGACCACTATCAATAACATAACGAATCCCAGGTACTGTTAAAGAGGTTTCTGCCACATTGGTCGCTAAAATAATCCGCCGCTTACTGGTTTTTTGTGGCTGAAAAATTCGCTGTTGTTCTTTACTGCCTAAACGTGAATACAGTGGCAATACGTCTAATGCGTCTTGGTTAAATTTTCTAAGCTCAAGTGCTGTATCTCGTATCTGGCTTTCACCGGGTAAAAAAACCAACACATCCCCACGGGGGCTATATTGTTTTTTTTCGTAATTGATTAAGCTCTGCAAAGAACCCAACACACTTTCTGCCAATGTGCTTTCTTTGTCCGAGGGTTGATACCACACATCAACCGGATAGGTTCGTCCTGACACTTCAATAACAGGTGCTTCATTAAAATAAGTAGAGAATCGCGCCACATCAATCGTGGCAGATGTAATAATAATTTTTAGATCGGGGCGTTTAGGTAATAACGTTTTTAAATAACCTAAAAGAAAATCGATATTTAAACTGCGCTCGTGGGCTTCATCAATAATGATCGTATCGTAATGGCTAAGACGACGATCGTGACTAATTTCGGCTAACAAAACCCCATCAGTCATTAACTTTATTTGTGTATTATCCGAGAGCTGTTCTTTTAAACGAATTTGATACCCCACCCTATTACCTAAAGGGGTTTCTAATTCATCGGCAATACGTTGGGCAACTGATGTGGCAGCAAGCCTGCGGGGTTGTGTATGGGCTATGGTGCCAAATACCCCAAGCCCAGCCGCTAAACACAACTTAGGGAGTTGAGTGGTTTTTCCAGAGCCGGTTTCTCCCGCAACAATAATAACTTGGTTAGATTTAATCGCGTTAAGAATGGTGTCTTTTTGCTCACATACTGGAAGATCTGGCCAATTATCAGGGCTTATATATCCACTCCGACTCTGTGCTTTTTCGATAGATTGCTGCAGTTTTTTTTGCCAAACACTAAACGATTGAGCAATATCTTTTGGTTTTGCTTGATCTTGCGATGATTTTTTAGCCAGTTTATTAAGCTGTTTAGTAAGAAAAAAGCGATCACCTAACATCGCTTTATCTATTAAGAGCTTTTGTTTTTTTATCTCTTGCCTCGACAGCTTAAACATTAAAAATTAACTATCTCTTAATTCTTTTTTTAATATTTTTCCTACTGCCGATTTAGGCAGGCTTTGACGAAACTCTATAAAACTAGGTCTTTTATAGCCGGTTAATTGTTCTTTTAACCAAATATCTATTGAATTGGCGGTTAAGTCTTCTGAGCCTTCTCTTTTAACAACAAATAGTTTAATACTTTGCCCTGTCACACTATCGGGAACGCCAATCGCAGCGCACTCTAAAATACCAGGATGTTGCGTTGCGATTTCTTCTATCTCATTAGGATAAACATTAAACCCTGAGACTAAAATCATATCTTTCTTGCGATCAACAATTTTCCCATAACCATTAGAAAGAATTTTAGCGATATCACCAGTATGGAGCCAACCATCACTATCAATCACCTCATTGGTTTCTTCTGGACGCTGCCAATAGCCTTTCATTACCTGTGGGCCACGAACACACAACTCACCCATTTCATCAGGTGCTACAAAATTGCCTTCATCATCTTTTAAACTAACTGCCATATAATTTAGTTCAAAATCGGCTAGTAATTCTTTTACTTCATCTACATAATCTTCCCTCACCATTAACTCAGTAGGTTCTAACATTGGTCGGATTGACATAAAATGTTCATCCTTAAAATAATATTCAACGTTTCCATCTAATAAACTTTTGATCATAGCAATATCAACTTGACTATAAGTTTTGAGAATCGGGTAGAATTTATAATTTTGCTCGCTATTACTCATCTCGGTTAACCGTATCTATTGAAAAGGCAGGCAAACATACGGCGA
>CBDUPS010000036.1:0-8847 GCA_965369155.1 uncultured Spongiibacteraceae bacterium | reverse complement strand
CTTATTTTAATGAGCATGTTCTTTATGCATAATCATAAAAAAATCTCCCTTAGATAAATCTACAAAAAATACGATTTTTTTATGAAAAACTTAAATTATGAATAATATTTATGGGTCATAAGAACCAAACAACCACTTTTATACAGAAGTTTTTTTACCTTTTAACCAAGCTATTATAAATACAATAAGAACAACACCGGCTAATATTAGCATCATAAATGTTAAGGCATATATATTAGGTGTGTCGCCTATTTTTGCCATAGGACTACATGCTTTACAGTACTTAATAGGAATGCTGCCACCCACATTATAGTCCTCAATAAGATAAATTATTGGGCCGACACTAAAGGTAAAAAAACGTTGCCCCTGTTTATCTCCTGTTAAAGACACAACAATATTTTTACCCTTTGACTTATTTGTTATTGAGACAATTTTACCTGTAACGTCTACCGCTTTATTTGAATAGTTAAGCTCATACATAAAACTTGAAAAAATAACGATAGCCATAAATAGTATTATTCTTATAACAGACCCTGGCATATTATCGCCTCCCTATTGTTCATAACGCTTATACATGTAGCTTAGAAAGACTACTAAAACTGGTTATACATTGCATCATTTATAATGGTGGATCAATTTTATAGGTCACCGACGTATTAACACGAAACCATCCTGCAATAGAGTATCGATCCCGATAAGCTGGAAGCACCTCATGGGGGAATTCCTCACTTAAAAAAACAACCACAGTACCTAAGAGCGGCGTAACCTTAACGCCATTAGTATCATTATCATCCTTATATAAAACTAACTCTCCGCCATCGGTATTAGCCCACGCTGTATTAAGATAGACAACAATAGATAAAACGCGATTCGCCTCGCCCCTAAAAGCATCATAGTGCCTTTTGTAATACCCCCCAGGAGCATAATGGGCAAAATGACTCTCAAAGGAAAACAAACCCAAAAATAAACGGCGATTTAAAAAACACTGTAAACCTGAGGACCAATCCAGCCATTTTTTCCCTGCCTCTGTTTCACCGGTAATCCAACATATCCCCCCCGCCCTCACCAGTTCATTCTCTAGATACTCATCACCCCTACCAATACCGGCATTTTTAAATTTATTCTCATCCATTACTTGTTGATGGCGCAACAACGCGTATGCTAAACCTTCGGGTAACGCATCTGTCTGAATACTATAACCCTGTTTTTCAATATCCTCCGCAATAAGAGAAAAAAGCCTTTCATCATTCGAACTATTTCCATTAAATAATGGCGACTGGTTTAGCGTGATCAAATTAGTTGCCCTTTAATAAAGCGTGTATTGGTTATTAATCAACGAGGTAAGCCGTAGCAGTGCAAAACACTAAAGCCCTACTAGGGCTGAGTCTAGCACGACTGGCGATAGAAGCATCGAGGATTTTAGGGTCTATGAGACTCATTAGTTTTGCCGCAATGTAAACAGGTAAGCTACGTTTTAAAAGGCAAAGGAATATTGAAAAAAAAGAAGGCAATAAAGGCAATGCGTTTTGTTTTTTTGATAGGTTAAAGCGTGTCATGACCACAGTATGAACAATGATTGGTATCTATACCTTGCTCTGCAATAAGTAGTTCTGAATAATCTTGCTTTAAGATGTTATGAGCTTGTTCGGCAAAGCTGTTGGGAACTTGTAATCGAACACCACCAAGTGCGTTGGAATAAAGCCAGTGCGCATTAATAGTATGTTCATCGGCCACAAAAGCGGGTATGCCTTCTGAGTCAAGTTTAGCCCATGCAATTTGAGCCTCAATTGGTAGTGAGAATGTTGTGATCGTCATCATATCCCTTGCCCCGGATAATATCGTTGCAATATACAAAAATTATTAACTGAGAGTTTATTGTGCTGATACTTATCATCTAAAACAGTTATGCTCTTTCGCCTAGTTTCTCAAGAGCATTTTTATAGCTTTTTGATGATAAATTTTTTTCCATACACTTTGCCAAGTTCACGGGCAACACTTTTAACCATCTCGGCTTTATCTTTTTCAGTTATCACTCTTTGCATAATATGCTCTCCATAAAAACAGGTAATATTACATTACCGCTTTTTATGCCTTTTTATTAGCAACTGTTGTTAAATATGCCACCGGAATTAAGCCTCCCAAAGTGCCTAACAAAACTGAAAGAATAACCGTTAATACGATAATGACTAAAACCTTAAACGAAGAAAATAACGATTTTTTATATGCAATAATTAAAGAAAGAGCGAAACACAAAACAATGGCAATTATTTGCCCTACAAAAAATCCCGCCTGAAAAGGATCGCCAGCCGTTAAAACGCCAGCTATCGCCCCTGCTGCAAAGCCAAGTATTATTCCTAAAAACAAATAGGCTAGATAAAAGCCTAACGCTTGTTTTCCACTGCGGCTTAATTCGAACTGAGTTAAATTTGAAAACATTATTTATCCTTAATTTTCGTTTGTAGGTGGGTATTATGTATTTTTAAAACTAACTATCTTTCAACACTGCTTGCCGCTGTAATAGTGGCCTCAGCTTTTTAAAGGCAAGAATTTCTATTACAACACCAACAACAATAAGCCCATAACAAAACTCAATGTTATTAAGAATAGAAATAAAAGCATTATTATCTGTTACGGCAAATACTCCATATAAACCCAAGCCAATCGCAATATTGGCAGGGGCGGTAATTAGTTGTATTAATATAATATCTTTTTGTACTTTTTTAAGTTCTTCTTCTTTATTCAACGTCTTCTCCTAATAAAGATAATGTTATATTCAATTCTAGCAGCCCATCTCGCTTTTGCCCTCTTGATTTCTACTAATGCGTACAATGGCTTAGCGAATCAATCTTTATGCTCGTTTTTAGCTGAGCCTATCTGCTACATTTTTTAAGAAGCTATTGATCTGCTAACTCTGCACTACAGACACCAACATTGGATCATCGGCATGCTCTAATAATATCTTACGAACACGCTCCTGCCAGAGACGTGCAAACTCAACCTGTTGATCTTCCGTCTCACAGCTATTAATTACTGCCTGCATACGTTCCCGCTGGGATTCATCAGCAGCTACCAGATTAAAATCAAATGTCACCATTACAGTGGCGCCCGTATCAAGCCTTACAAAACGTACAGCACCCTTATTCTCAACTCCCTGTTCAGTAAAGCTAAGTAAGCCATTACGGGAAAAACGTCTGCCACCTATACCTTTAAAGCCACCTTGTGCCGCAGCGCCTGTGATTAGAGTAAGTACCTGCGCAACTACACCAGTCGTGCCTTCTGTTTCTGGAGATGGCAAATGTACGGATATAGCACCACGCTCGGGTAAGCTATCGGGATACAGCACTTTTAACGCAGCTCGTGCAGTTAAAAAAGCACCCGCTACCGTTGGGCAAGAGTGCCCCGCCAGTCGAACAGCATCAACATAGCGATAATCTATAATGCCATCGGTTGCACTACCTAGCAGTTTAGCCAGTGGATCATGCACACGAACGACTGGCGCACTATCAAAAAAATTAGGAAACGTCATGGTGCTATCCTTAAAAACAGAATACAAAAAGTAAGAGTATGAGGGTAGCAGGCTAATAAAAACAGGTCATCAACTAAACTAAAAGCTAACTTGCTAGTGCCATTATATAAAGTGACGTAAGAACAAGTAAAACAGGAAATTCGTTAGCTTACACAGCGTTAAATAAGCGTCGACATGCTTATTAATCGACTAGTTTTGCCACCTTTTTATTTAACATTTCAATAAGTGTTGGGTCCATGTAATCATAGTTATCAGGTATATCTAATGATATTATTTTTTTATTTTTTATAGCTCCACTAAATCGATTACTTAATTTCTTTTTATGGGCTTTCTCCATCACAAATATGTAATCTGCCCAGTTTATATCTTCGATACTAACGCGAACCTCCGCATCATTGCTTATACCTGCCGAGCAAACATTCCAGTCTTTATAAACACTAAATATTACCTCAGCTGTCGGGCTTCTCAACTTATTCTTACTGCATAAAAATAATATATTCTTCACTTATATCCTATACTGCATAACAGCTTTAAAATGAGCGTGTCTAAGAGATAGCGATGCTCTCAAAGATACTATTGATCGAGCGTTGGAGTGAATACTAACCTGTGGCCAGATTTACTTAACCTTTGCACTTCTTAAAATACTGAAGGCGAATAAAAAAACACTTCTCACACTGTGCCTGTCCATACAGGTTCTGCATACAGGTTACTGGATGCTACTTTTATTAATACGCAAACGGGCGCTAGCATTATCAACACTGCTATAAACAATACTGCCATCAACACCTTTAGATAATTCAGCAGCATTGGCTTCATCGGTATCGATATGCATTTCTAACGCATAATTGGGGTGTACACGAACCCTTACATCGCCAAAAGTTAAGTCACGAATACCACCACTAATGGCCACTTCTACACTATCGCCATCTTTAACAGCAAAACGCGTTGCATCATCAGGGTGCATATGAATATGCCGATGAGCACAAATTAAACCTTCTTCTAAATGCACTGTACCATTAGGCCCTTCTAGGGTTATCGGTGCAGAACCCTGTATCTTGCCTGAATCGCGCACAGGGGCATCAATACCCAGTAAAAACTCATCGGTGCGTGATATCTCTACCTGATTTTTGCTACGCAACGGGCCTAATAAACGAACCCCATTAATACGGCCTTTAGGGCCAATAAGGTTGACTGTTTCTTGGCATGCGTACTGGCCGGGTTGTACTAAATTTTTAAGGTGAGTTGGTGTATGTTGCATACCAAATAATTGTGCAAACGTTTCTTTGGTTAAATGCAAATGCCGAGCACTGACCGCAATAGGAATACGGTTTGGATTATTAACCTCGTGGCGTAATTCAACAATTGATTGTACTTGGCGGGCGATTTTTAATTCTTCATTGGTTTTAACCACCAAAACTTTAACCCTACTATGGGCTCTGTGAATAGCATAAACATCCTGATCAAAATTCACCGTAGCATCGAGGTTTCTATCGTCATCGATAACAACACCTAAAAACTCCATGCGCTGTAAAATTCGTTGCCGTGTAGATGCACTGTTCTCACCTATACCACCGGTAACAATAATGGCATCAACCCCTCCCATAGAAGCCGCATAAGCACCAATATATTTACGAATACGATGAGCAAATACGTTAATAGCAAGCCGTGCGTTATCATTACCCTTGGCCGCTTCACTTTCTAAAATACGCATATCATAACTAATATCAGATAGCCCTTGTAAGCCCGACTGCTGGTTAAGTAGCAACTCTACTTCATCAAGGCTCATCCCCGCATCACGCATAAGGGTAAAAATAATGCCCGGATCTATATCTCCAGAACGCCCACCCATCACTAAACCTTCCATAGGAGTCATACCCATACTGGTTTCGGTGGAATGGCCAAACTCAATAGCACAGGCACTGGCACCATTACCTAAATGTAAACTGATCATACGTAAATCGTTTAGATTTTGCCCCAAGTGTTGGGCGGAAACTTCTGCCACATAACTATGTGAGGTGCCATGAAAACCATAACGCTGTATATCGTATTGTTGAGCTAATGCTTGTGGAATAGCATAAGTGCTAGCCCGACGTGGTAAACCACTATGAAAAGCCGTATCAAATACCGCGATTTGCGGGATATCGGCGAGTAATTCACGGCAGGCTAAAATACCTGCAAGATTGTGTGGGTTATGTAAGGGTGCCAAGCGGTTACACTGACGTATTTGCTCAATAACCGCATCATCAATAATTTGTGCATGACGTGATGCACCCCCATGAACCACACGATGACCGACTGCATCGATAGTATAATCTTGGCATTCTTGCAATAGCTGAATCACCGCAGCCTTTACGTCACCCTGCTGATTATGCTTAATCGTTTTATGAAGTAAGCGGCGCTCTTGCACGCTATCAATTAATTGGTATTTAATGCTTGAAGAGCCACAATTAACAACCAAAATACGCATAACAAAAATCCAAATTTATCTGAAGGTGATTAGGTTTACTAACTATTACACTAGTATAAGCGCAATTAACATCGATGACTTGAGCTTGAGTCATTTTGTTAGATACTTGTTACAGCCAACGCCTCACCCTTTTTGAATAACTCGCATACTCTTCAGCAAACAATGTATGCATGGCTCGTTCCTCTGGAATTATCTGAAATTTCGCAATGTAAGTAACAAAGCCGATAACACCTAATACAGGTAATGCTGCATTTAAAAATATTAGCCATGCTAAAAGAATAAAGCCAACGCCAACATACATCGGGTTTCTGGTGATTTTATAAATACCTGAAACCACCAGCGAAGTCGCTAAATTTGGCTGTAGTGGATTTGCCGTAGTATTAGCTTTTTGAAAAGCGCGAAGCCCATTTATTACAAATACCATACCGATTAACCAACTTATAAAAACCCCAACAAACCTTATATTGGCTAATAGATCTTCACTACCTAAAGACAATACCCACATAGCTACAGCACAAACTAGAGCAACAACAGGCGGTGGAACTTTATTATCAAGTGTCATGCTATGCCCTTATATGTGTGTCGGCGTAGGCGTAATGGGTGAGTTTGAGTATGTAACTAGTGTGCTTGTATCAGCTGTTATTTATAATAAATAGCTAGCCATATTGTTTCTGTTGTAGGATCTGTCCACGCGACTTTATGTTTGCAGTGTGCGGGAATATTTAAATAACTACCACAAACTAAATCCGTAACACTTTTATTCTCAAACTCTATTTTAGCAGCACCCTGTAAAATAATAATCCACTCATTTTCACTTTGATCATACCAACCTAATTCAGGTGAGATGTGGCCTTTTGATATAATTCTTTCTATTCTTACATTGTCGTTGCTAATAATATCTTCAAATAATTCGTCGTTTATTTCTTTAGGTATTAACTCAAAGATATTACCGATAGTGCTCTTCATTTTTTTATTCACTCTCTACCTATCTCAAAAATAGTTTAATCCGCTTTAGCACTAATCTCTTGCAAAGCCTGTACAAAATTATCGGGCTCTTCTGCTCCAGAAATAAGGTACTGTTTATTAATAATAAATGCTGGCACTGAGGTGATACCCATCTGCTGATAAGTGGTTTCATCTTCTCGTACTGCAACAATGTATTGATCCGACTCTAATACCTGTTTGGCTTTTACAGCGTCTAGCCCTAAAGTATCAACACAGTGTAATAAAACATTGTGATCAGAAACGTCCATCGCCTTACCAAAATACACGTCAAATAATATTTGCTTCATAGCAGTTTGCATATTTTGCTCACCTGCCCATTTAACTAAACGATGGGCATCAAAAGTATTACAGGTGAGTCGTTCCTGTATTTTATCAAAGTTAAGACCAAGCTCTTTAGCTATCGTCATCATGTTGTTCTGATTTGCCCGCATTTCTTCCTCACTGCGTCCGTACTTTTTTGCCAAAGCAGGTAAAATAGGCTCACCCTTGCCACTGTGATGAGGATTTAGTTCAAATGCATGCCACTGAACTATAAACTCATACTCGGGTACCAATTGCTCCATGGCTTTCTGTAATCGTGCATAACCAATAGCACACCAAGGGCATGCGATATCAGAAACAATATCTATCTGTATTTTTTTCATAGGGATTCCTGTTAATTTTCTAACCTAATACAATGGCTATTTTGACCTTTCAATAAAAAAGTATTCACTTTATAAATGATTTTAACCACTATAAATCACTAGAAACTAAAAAATACTCACCCACAAAAAAGGAAGCCTAAGCTCCCTTCTCTTTTAACATTATGATGTTTGGGTTTAATCAAACTTTCGCCCACGGCTGGCGGCAATTTTTAAACGTAATGCATTTAGGCGAATAAAGCCTTCAGCATCTTTTTGGTTATAGGCCCCCGCGTCGTCTTCAAAGGTGGCGATACCTTCATCAAATAAGCTGTCGGCTGATTTTCTGCCCACGGCACTTACTGAACCTTTGTAAAGTTTTACTCGCACTACACCGTTAACCGATTTTTGTGACTCATCGATTGCCGCTTGTAGCATTTTGCGCTCAGGTGACCACCAGTAACCATTGTAAATAATATTGGCATAACGGGGCATGAGTTCATCTTTTAGGTGAGCGGCTTCTCTATCTAATGTAAGAGATTCTATAGCTCGGTGTGCCTTTAACATTATGGTACCACCGGGTGTTTCGTAACAGCCGCGAGATTTCATACCGACATAACGGTTTTCTACAAGATCCAACCGACCAACACCGTTGGCGCCACCCACTTTGTTTAGCGTTTCTAATACGGTGGCAGGAGACATGTCTTCGCCGTCAATGGCAACGATATCGCCTTGCTTGTAGGTAAGTTCTAAATACGTCGCGGTATCTGGAGCTTGTTCTGGAGATACACTCCAACGCCACATATCGTCTTCGGCTTCTGCCCATGGGTCTTCTAAAATGCCACCCTCGTAAGAGATATGTAATAAGTTAGCATCCATCGAATAAGGCGATTTCTTTTTGCCGCCACTAAAATCAACCGGAATATCGCGCTGTTCGCAATAATCCATTAATTTTTCACGGGAGTTTAAATCCCACTCACGCCACGGCGCTATCACTTGTATGCCGGGTGATAAAGCATAAGCCCCTAACTCAAAGCGCACTTGATCGTTACCTTTACCGGTGGCTCCGTGAGAGATGGCATCAGCACCTGTTGCTGCAGCAATTTCTACTAAGCGCTTGGCAATTAATGGCCGTGCAATAGAGGTACCTAGTAGGTATTCACCTTCGTAAATGGTGTTGGCACGAAACATAGGAAATACATAATCACGAACAAACTCTTCTCGTAAGT
>CBDUPS010000035.1:0-8855 GCA_965369155.1 uncultured Spongiibacteraceae bacterium | reverse complement strand
CCGTTAATTCAGCAACGGAGGAAAAAGGAATTTGATTCCCGTCGGGGGTATAGATATACATACCTTGTAAATTCGTAATTGAGCGGCGTTCATCTCTTGGGTAACGCACCATAATTTTGACTTCATCAGTTTGCCGCTGAATTCTTTGTACCTCAACACCATGAAAGGCATAACGAATTTGGCGGCCTAAATCGGCTTCAGTAATACCTAATGATTGTGCGAGAGGTGTTGTTTTTACATGAATCTCATCAACCTTATCGCGAGAACTATTACGAATATCATAAACACCATCGTAGCTTTTTAGTTGCTCTATGAGTTTTTTTGCAACGGCGTTTAAGTCATTTATATTGTTACCGACTAAATTAAATGCGATAGGAGGGCCGGCTTCATCGGCAGCAGAAACCGATAAAATAGCAGCCCCTGGAATATCACCTAACTCTTTACGCCACGCCTCTACTATTTGGTTACTATCCATAGAGCGTTCTTCATTTTTGGTTAGCTCCATCATGGTCATGCCATACAAGCCACCGCGACCAAAAGAAAAATTATGCTTAATAAAACCTTCGGCATGACCTGTTTCTTCCTTATAACGTTCATTAATCCGTTGAATGGCTTGGTTCATTTCTTTAATGATACCCAAGGTCACATCTTCGGCAGTGCCTTCATTCATTTCAATTTCAGCAACAATAAAATCATTAGGAACTTCTGGTGACATAATGTAGCTCACCATTCCGCTACCTAGCAGGCCGACAATTAAAAATGCCATGGCAATAAACGAAGCACAAGTGGTATAACGATGGGCGATACAGCGCTTTAAAAAAGGCTCGTATGAGTTAATAACAAAGGTTTGGAGTTTTTTATTGTTGTTTTTTTGTATCCTATCAAGCCATTTCCAATGCAGTAGTGTGCGCCAAAAGGGGCTCCGGGTTTTTGCCAGGTGAGCAGGTAGAATCCATTTAGATTCGATTAAAGAAATAATTAAACAAAACACCACAACATAGCCTGCCGCTTTAGGAAAATTAGCAAAGCTACCGGTAATAAATAAGTTGGGAGAAAACGCGACAATAGTGGTTAATACACCAAAGGTTGCCGGGACAGCGACTTTTTTAGCCCCACTAATAACGGTATCAATAGAGTGGCCTTTTTTCTCGGTTTCATCGTGGACACTTTCACCGATGATGATGGCATCATCCACCACAATCCCCAGCACTAAAATAAAGCCAAATAAACTAATCATGTTGATACTGACATCAACCATTGGCATTAACGCTAGTGTGCCTAAAAAGATAACAGGCATACCCACCATGACCCAAAAGGCAATTTCGAGTTCAATAAACAGCGCTAAAATAATTAATACAAGCAATGCACCTAAGGCGAGATTTTTCATCATCATCTTAAGGCGAGAATCTAAGTAAAAGGTAGCATCAGCCCAATGGTCTATAGAAACACCTTCAGGGAGTTGAGATTGTTTTTTGGCAACATATTCTTTTACTTGATTGGCGATCTCAATAATATCTTGATCACCGACAGCGTAAGCAACCAACGCAATACTGTATTTACCATTAAAGGCGGCAAAGCCTCGGAGTTCTTCAAAGGCATCTCTTACATTAGAGATATCGCCTAGTGTTACTTTACTGCCATCGGCACTGGTTAAAATAACAATTTTTTCAAATTCTTTTTGGTCATAGGCTTGCCCCATGGTACGAACCATAATATCGCCATTGTTAGTGCGAATAGCACCACCTGGAATATCAATAGAGTTTCGCTCCACAATTTGAGCAACTTGCTCTAGTGTGAGGTTGTATTTTCGTAAGGTGTTTTCAGGAATTTCAATGGAGATTTCGTAATCACGGCCACCCCAAATATCAACACGGGAGATATCACCATAATTGAGCATCTCTTTTTTTACTTCTGAGGATAACGCCTTCATGGCCTTCTGATCGATATCCCCATAAAGCTGTACAATCAATGCTTGAGTGAGCATTTGTACTTTGGTAATCACGGGCTTTTCTGCCTCTTCAGGGAAGCTAGATATACCATCAATATGAATTTTGACATCATCCATAATGTCGGCAATGTCATAACCTGAGCGCGCTTGTATGCTTACGGTAGCCAGACTATCGTCGGCGGTAGACTCAACTCGTTCGATGCCTTCAATATCTTTAATGGCTTCTTCAATTTTTAAGATAACCCCATTTTCTACTTCACCAGGGGCGGCTCCTGGGTAAATCTGTGTTATCTGAATCATGTTAGAGACAAAGTCAGGCATGATGGCTTTTTTAATAGTAGAGACCGAGGCTAAACCTAGGCCAATAATAATAAGCATCAATAAATTAGCCGCTACGGGGTTAACGGTAAACCAAGCAATGATGCCTGTATGTTCTGTCGTTAATCGCTTCATAGTGAGGCTGCCGCTTGATGACTTTGTTGTGCTTTATTTTTTTTATCTTCTTCATGTTGTTGCTGAATTTGTGACTCAAGTTTTATCACATCAACTTTAGTGCCAGGGAGAACATTACCTACGGGGGTTAAACAAATTTTGTCCCCACTCTCTAAACCGCTATCAACATAAATAGTGTCACCATCGGTGGGTAAAACGGTAATCGTTTTTTCTCTTAACTGATTATTGTCATCAATCACCCATAGTTTATTGCCAGCACGTAGTAGGTGGCGCGGTAAAGGAATTAAGCCATCAATGGTCTTTCCAGGAATAGATGCCTGAACAAAGCTGCCAAAACGTAATAAAGCCTGAGTGCTATTTTGAGTAGCTAGCCCATTAGTAAGGTAAGGGTTCTCTACACGGGCAACCAAATATAAGCTGCGGGTATCATTATTTAAGCTGCCTTCTGTACGGTGAATATGGCCTTGCCACTGATGCTGTTGGTTGCTCACTGTGCTATATAGCGTGAGGGGGATATCAATAATAGGTTTACCCTTTTGGCCAACAGTGGGGAGGTTGATATAGGGCAGGCGATTCTCCGCCAGAGGTAGGCGAATTTCAGCGTAGCTTGTATCCTGTAAAACAATCACAGGGCTTCCTATGCTAATAAACTGGCCTAAATCAACTTGTTTATTGGCAATTAAGCCATCGTATGGCGCTTTAATGGTGGTGTTCGCTAAATCATTTTTAGCTTTATTAAGTGCTGCTAGTGCGGCGGCTAAGTTGGCCTCGGCCTCCTTTATTTGTGGTTCTCTTAAGCTTAGAGCTTTTGCAGCGGGGGTTTTGTCCGGCTTTCCGGCTCGTTCCCAATCTTTGAGTGCTACTTCGGCCTGGCCTTTTTCTTGTATTAGGTGGCGCTTAGCTGCTGATACTTGAGCCTCTTGTTGTTTTACTTGGGCAATATAGTTAATAGGGTCTATTTTGATTAGTGTGTCGCCTTTATGAACAAAGCCACCCACCACTAAATGGTTATTGGTTTCAATGATACGGCCGCTCACCTCGGATGTTATTTGTGCCTGTCTGGGGGAGGACGCCACACCCTGTGCAGCCACCGAAATAGTAATAGGGCGTTTGGTTACGGTGATAGCTTCCACTTTTATTAAGCGCTGTACTACTTCATGCTTGGTCGCTTCAGGACGCGTTTCTATCATGACATAAGCGACTGCGGCGGCGGCGATAAGCACTAAAGGGGCAAAAATAATTTGACGATTGATCATGGGTAGCATGATTCCTATTTAATGTTTTTAGCTAAATAAAAGGGCAGTTATTTTAGCTTTCTTCAGATAAAAGTGTGATTAAATAATGGTTATACGCCTCTTAAGGCTTAACGCTTAAGGTGAGCCATAATAAAAGCAACAATATGCTTAAGAGCCGGCTCACTGTCGTTTGGTATGTAATCAAAGCACGCATGCCAAACATGAAACACGTTAGGATAAATGTGTGTTTGTACCTCAACACCAGACAGTTGTGCTTTGTGGGTAAAGCCTAAAGCGTCGTCTAACATAGCTTCTTGGCTACCAACATGAATTAGCATGGGAGGTAAGCCGGTAAACTCTCCCCAAAAAGGCGAGGCAATAGGATCTTGTCGACTCACGCCATTTAAATAGCCACCGGATACCAGCATTGAATCCGATTTAGTAAAAAAAGGGTCTTTAAAGCTTTTATCATTAATGCGTTTTCCGCTTAGGCTTAAATCTAGCCAAGGAGAGATAAAGGCCGCACAGGCCGGTAGTGGTAAACCGAGTTGTTTGAGTTGTAGTAACGTGGATAACACCAAGCAGCCCCCAGCGGAGTCACCTAAAAAAGCAATGTTATCGGCGCTATATGTTTTTAGCAGTGCTTGATAAGCCGCAATACAGCTATTAAGAGCTGCGGGATAACAGTGTTCTGGAGATAATGGATAATCAATAGCGAGTACCGGAACTTGGGCATAATCGGCAATACGGCTAGTTAAACCACGACTTGCCGTAGCAGAGCCAATACAAAAACTCCCTCCATGAGCATATAAAATAGCTTTAGTATTTGTATTGAGGTTGATGGTGGTAGGTGTAGACCATTCGCTGGCAAATGCGTCAGTATCCCAACGATTAAAGGCGACATTTTTTACGATTGAGTTTTTTTTGGCAAAGGCTTCAAACAGCTCACGAGATTGCTCTAGAGTATCACCCTTAGGGATAAGCGAGCCACTTTGGACTTTCTCAAGTAGCTCGGCTTTGCTCAACATGGCGTTTTTTAGCGTATAGGTGGTTCAAGTAAAAGGGTATAACCTTTTATAACATCACCTTGTGGCCAGCGTAGTTGTAGTGCGAACTCAACAAATGGTTCAGTAATAAATTTGTTGCCTTTAATGGTTAATGTCGCTTTACCATCAACAATAGGGCTTAACTCTATTTTTGCTTGGCTCATTGGGTAGCTCCATTGCATATCAAGACGCTGATGTGAGGCTTGATCGGCTAATGACACTTGAATTTGCTCTGGGGCTAAATCCTGTAAGCCATATAGCGGAATAGTGATATACAGTGAATCGCCTAGTAGTGAGTGAATGGTAGCTTTACCAAGTCCTGCCGCTGAGGCATTAAGAGAGAAACCTACTAATAAAACACAGGCAAACAGCATCTGTTGCAAGAAACGAAAATTCATAATTGTGACCCCAAATTATTGTTATTTTAAAGAGGCATGCCATTGGTGGATTCCTCCAACCCCGTAGTATAGAAGGGCTAGGCTTTCATTGATAGTGCTTGCGATAAAGCTGTGAATTAGCTCCTAGTTTTTTATGCTTTTACCACTGATAGCGCTACGGTAGCCGTGATATAGTTCTCGCTTGTTTAGTTATGCTGTAAAAAAGAGGATATTTTATGACAACCGTATTTAAAACCCCCCAAGAACTACTCTCAGCAGTAGGTAAATCATTAGGTAAAAGCCAGTGGTTATTGATTGATCAGCCGCGTATTAATTTGTTTGCTGAGGCTACTGGGGATCATCAATGGATTCATGTAGACCCTGAAAGAGCTAAAGATGGCCCATTTGGTGCGTGTATTGCTCATGGTTATTTAACACTGTCGTTGGTTAATATGTTTTTACCTGAGATTGTGGATGTACAAGGTATAAAGATGGGGGTTAATTATGGCTGTGGAAAAGTACGCTTTCCTTCCCCTGTAAAAGTAAACAGTAGAGTTCGGGGTAGTGGCGAATTAATAGAAGTAGAAGAGGTAAAAGGTGGTATTCAAGCTACTATTCGTGTGACGGTTGAAATAGAAAACAGCGATCGCCCAGCCTGTGTTATTGATACTATTAGTCGTTATTACCCAGAAGACTAAGTCTTATTCACGCTGAGCGCTTACTAAAAAACCAATAACAAACTATCGGATAGTTGAGACGATCAAAGATGCCTGTCGGTCCATTAAATGGAATGAAGCGTTATTTTATTTTGCCATTTTTGATTATGGTACTGGCCGCTTTTGCTCACTGTGTTTGGATACTGTTTGTAACCGATGGTATTCAGCTGGCATGGTGGGGAGGGGTTGGCGCAACGCTGCCTATCTTGTTGTTTTTGCTTTGGATGTTGGGGGTCGAGGCCGTACAACAGCCGTACCTTGGTGGGTCATCATTTTATCGGCTATAGGCGCGGCTCTTACGCTAGTGGATATCGCTATGCCTGCCACACTTTATGGGCTAGCGATTGGTCTTGTTGGGGTTAATTTATATGTGTTTTGGTACTCACGCTTGCCGCGTACAAAATCAGACACATTAGTGGTGGGCGAGGCATTGCCTTATATACCGTTAACGCTAATTAGTGGGGAGCATACGGATACACACCAATTGCCACATCCTGCCTTGTTATTATTTATTCGAGGTAATTGGTGCCCGTTATGTGTGGCACAAGTGAATGAGTTGGCAAAAGATTACCAACAGCTAAAAGAACGGGGTATTCAGCCTGTCGTTATTTCCCCACAACCTGTATTAGAGACACAAAAGTTAGCTAAAAAACACCAAGTCCCTTTTATTTTTTGCCATGATAAAAATAATAGTGTTGCTGAAACATTAGATATTATTAATCGGGAGGGTGTGCCCGTGGGCCTTAAAAGCGCGAGTAGCGCTACGGTATTACCTACCGTTATTATGACAAACGAGAATGCGGAGATTATTTACGTTGATCTTACTGATAATTACCGTGTAAGACCTCACGTTAAAACCATCATAAAGGCATTTGATGAATATAAAATGCTAACACAGGATATGTATGCCTGAGTCCCTGTTGATAAAACCTGCTGCTACCGCAGTTTTATTAAAGCAAACCGATCAAGGCTTACGCATTTTGATGTTAAAGCGTAATTCAAAACTTGCCTTTGCCGGTGGCTTTTGGGTGTTTCCTGGTGGGGGTGTAGAAGAGGCGGATTATAACGATGGCGATATTATTAACACTGCTAAAAATGCTGCTATTCGTGAGACGAAAGAAGAGGCCGGGCTTACTCTTAATGGTACAGAACTTGTGTATTTCGCCCATTGGACAACACCGAATATAGCCCCTAAGCGTTATGCCACATGGTTTTTTATGGCAGGGCTACAAGAAGAACGCTCGATTATTATTGATAATGAAGAGATCCATGATTACGCATGGGTCGATGCAAAACAAATGCTACAAAAGCATCAAAATAAAGAAATAGAATTGTTACCACCCACGTATATTACCCTGCACGAATTGAGCTCTTTTTCAGAGACAGATCAAGCATTAGATTTTTTCTGTAAACGACAGCCGCCGATTTTTGTACCCAAGGTTTGTTTACACAATAAGTCGGTGGTTTTTTTGTATGAAGGGGATTCAGGTTACGCCACTGGTAATGTTAATTTGGATGAAAAAAAACATCGTTTTTATATGGGTGATTATGCGAATGCTTACCACTGTAATTTGGAAAATTTTTCGTGAATAAAGCTACTCAATCAATAGCTAATAGCTGGCGTTTTTTATTTAAAAAAGTACCACAAGAACAAGCCATTTTTGATGGTATAAGAGCATTAGCCACTTTAATGGTTATTATGTTGCACTGTGTTTATGGTGTGTTGTTGGTGGTTGATAAAAGTATTAAGTTTAATTGGGTTGAAAATGCACCTTGGTGGCTTGGCTGGGCTTTTCATGCCAGAGGTGCAGATATTATTTTTTTGGTGAGTGCTTTTTTAGTGACCAGCCATTTTTTTAAAAATAAAAAAGATAATATTATTACCCTAGCAACAGCCAAGCAGTTTTATTGGCGGCGATTATGGCGTATTTATCCATTGTTTTTTGTGGCATTGGGTATTTATTTATTAACCGATCACGATAGATTAGTGTATTGGTGGAGTAATCTTTTCTTTATTGCCAATCTTATTCCTGAGCAAAAATATATTATTCCAGTAGGGTGGTCTATTACGTTACAAATGCAGTTTTATGTTTTGCTGCCTATTATTTTATATGTGCTGTTTTTGTCGCGCCGTCCCATTGTTTTTTCACTGTTATTAATAGCTGCTTTTATTGGCATAAAGGCTATTATTTATTTTTCAGATGAAGCGATTGTAACAACGCCTTTTTATCTTTTTTATAGTGATCCAGAATACCCTAAAAACTTTGGTGAGCTTATTTATTATTCATTACCCGCTAGGATATCACCTTTTTTAATGGGTATTACCTTGGCGTTAATGGCGCATTTTTATCAGTTGCGTTGGGTGCAGTGGAGCCAGAAAAATCAAACAGCAGTATTGAGTTTATGGGTGTTTGCTACGCTTTGTTTACTGGTGCCATTATTGATTCCTATGCACCAATCAACGGCCTTTTTTTATGAGCCATTAAACCAATGGCAGCAAGGAGTATACCAAGTGTTTCACCGTAGTATTTTCTCCTTAGGTGCATCAATTATGCTGTGGTTATTATTAACCGATGCCAAGGGCTTTGCTTGGCTCAAACAGCTTTTGTGTTGGCGTTGTTGGCGGCCATTATCACAAATGATTTATCCCCTGTATCTTTTTCACTTTATCGGTATTGTATTAGCAGCATTGGTGTTATTTGGAGATAAAGCCGCATTAGAGGCAGGTGTTAGTTACACTATGTTAGGAGTACTTTTTTTATTAGCTGTGCCTATTTCATTTTTATTGGCACTGCCATTTTATTTGTTGGTAGAGCGACCTTTTATTAATTTAAGTAGATAATGTTTTAACATGCAGTAGGTTAAAATAACGATAAGCTAAAACGGCATAACTGTAGTAGGGAGTGATTAGTATGAACGAAAAATATAATGAATTAACGCAATTAATCGAGCAGGTTAATGACGAGAAATTAAAAGAAAAAATGAACGCTTTAGTGAGCGATTTAAAACATGATGCAGGGGTATCGTTAAATGCTGACGATAATGATGTGTTAGATCAATTAGAAACAGCGATTAATAAA
>CBDUPS010000034.1:0-8996 GCA_965369155.1 uncultured Spongiibacteraceae bacterium | reverse complement strand
ACCACCTACTGCTCTATCACCAAATGCAGATGTCGTTTCTGGTAGGGTTTTCATGGCCTGCTCAATGTCCAGTGAAACTTGCTGAAGTACATTGATATCTGGGCCGGAGACCTTAATACCAACTGGCGTTTTTATACCTGTCGACAGCATATCAATGCGCGTTTTAATTGGCATTGTCCAAGCATTTGCCACGCCTGGAAACTGAAGAGCCTTATCCATTTCGGCCGTTAGCTCTTTTGTCGATTTTTCAGGGTTAGGCCATTCATCTTTTGCTTTTAATCGAATCGTCGTTTCCATCATCGATAGAGGTGCTGCGTCAGTTGCAGATTCTGCACGACCCACTTTACCAAAAACATGATGCACTTCAGGGAAACTCGATAGTATTTTATCGGTCTGTTGTAATAATTCCTTTGCTTTAGTAATAGAAATACCAGGGAAGGTAGTTGGCATATAAAGAAGATCACCCTCATCCAACGGTGGCATAAACTCACTCCCTAATTTGGAATAGGGATAATAAGTAATTGCCAGTAATCCTACGGCGACTACTAAAGTGATCCCTCTCCACCTCATCGCAGTCTTCAATGCTGGCCCATGTAACGCATGTAATGCACGATTGATCGGGTTTTTGTGTTCAGCAATGATTCTCCCCTTTAGAAAATAACCCATCACCACTGGCACTAAGGTAATAGCCAAAATAGCTGAAGCTGCCATAGCGTAAGTGGCGGTAAAAGCTAGAGGACTAAAAAGCCTGCCTTCTTGCCCCTCCATAGTGAAAATAGGGATAAAAGACACCGTGATAACCAATAAAGAAAAGAACAGAGCTGGCCCCACTTCCTGACAAGATGCACTAATGGTCTTCCAGCGTTCATCCGACGTCAGCTCTCTACCTTTTTCTTCACTTGCCAGCGCCAACCGGCTGTGCGCATTCTCAACCATTACAATAGCCCCATCGACCATGGTTCCAATGGTAATGGCTATACCACCCAGCGACATTATGTTGGCATTTAACCCTTGAATTCGCATAACGATAAAAGCCATTAAAATACCCAGTGGCAGAGTGATAATTACCACAAATGCTGAACGTGCATGTAACAAAAATAGGATAACAACCAAGCTCACAATAACTAACTCTTGCACCAACGAAGTGTTTAAACTTTTTACCGCACGCTCAATTAAATCACCTCGATCATATACAGGTACAATTTCAACACCTTCTGGCAATCCAGCTTTCAACTCATCTAACTTAGCTCGTACTGCTTTTATGGTCGCTAGGGCATTTTCTCCAAAACGCATGATAACGATGCCTCCAGCAACCTCACCTTCCCCATTTAAATCAACCACTCCCCTACGTAGTTCAGGACCAATTTGAACATGTGCTACATCTTTAATTCGTATGGGCGTGCCATTTGCATCAATGCCTACCGGAATGGCATTGATGTCATCTATAGACTTTATATAACCTAACCCTCGAACCATATACTCAGTTTCTGCCATCTCAACAAGACGCCCACCAACATCTTTGTTGGACGCTTTGATTGCCATCTTAATTTTATTTAATGGGATGTTGTAACGAAGCAGCGCGTTCGGATTTACTTCTACTTGATATTGTTTGACATAACCGCCTACTGAAGCGACCTCTGCAACACCATTTACCGTTTGCAATGGGTAGCGTAAATACCAATCTTGTAGCGAGCGCAACTGCGCGAGATCATGTTTACCTGACTTATCTACCAATGCATATTCATAAATCCAACCTACACCTGTTGCATCAGGCCCTAATGTTGGTGTTACCCCTTGAGGCAATCTGCTACTAACATAATTAAGTGATTCTAATATTCGCGAACGAGCCCAGTACATATCAGTATCATCTTCAAAAATAATGTATACGAAGGACAGTCCAAAAAAAGAATAGCCTCGAACAATTTTTGTACGAGGAACTGATAGCATTGATGTAGTTAATGGGTAAGTTACTTGATCTTCTACCACTTGCGGTGATTGACCAGGGTACTTAGTGAATATAATTACCTGCACATCTGATAAATCGGGTATCGCATCTAACGGTACATTTTTGTAAGAAAAAACCCCAACTACTGTAATAATAGCCACGGCAACTAAAATCATAAATCGATCACGCAGGGAAGCATTAATAATAGCTTTAATCATTATTACTTCCCATGATCAGAGTGATTTTGATCATCAGGTATACTTCTATCTTTCTTCATAGATATTTGAGAGTGATCTGTTTTTTTTGCCTCTATACGCATGTCCTTATGACTTTTAATTACATTAGCGTTGTCTTCGGAGGTAGCTTCAGAGTCTTTTAGCACACTCATCATTTTGGCCGTTGCTTCTCGCAATTTGGATTCAGAATCTATTAAAAACTGCGCTGATGTCACCACTTCTTCTCCTGAAACAACACCGTCTAATACGGCAATTTTTCCATTAGACTCAATACCTAAATTAACCGTACGCGGCTCAAACTTACCGGGAGAGGTCACGACAAAAACCTGTGTTCTGACACCAGAACGAATGACTGATTCTGAGGGTATCACTACATTGGTATCCTGTGTGTCTGATAAAATATTCACCTCAGCAAACATATCTGGCCTTAATAATTTTTCACTATTATCAAATACCATTCGTACTTTTGTTGTTCGTGTTTTCTTTTCAGCATAAGGGTAGATATAAGCCAATGTGCCTCTAAAAGTTTTACCTGGCACAGACACCAGTTTCATTTCAACTTCATCACCCACTTTTACCCAAGGTAATTCATATTCGTAAACATCGGCATAAACCCATACTTGGCTCAGATCAACCACCATGTACAACTCTGTTTTTGGTGTCACAAATTGTCCCTGCCGCGAACCAATACGAATAACAGTGCCCGACACTGGAGAATGTATATGTAGATTTTTCTTAACCTTTTGGGTTTGCTCTAATTCTTTAATTTGGTGTTCAGGAACATCAAGTAATTGCAAACGCTCTCGTGAACTTTTTACTAAATTATCTGCACCCTGTCTGATTTCATCAAAATGGCTTTCCCTTAATCCCTCTAGGTTATTCAGCGCCAATATATATTCTTGCTGAGTCGACACCAGCTTAGGTGAGTAAATGCTCAGTAAAATATCACCCTGCTCCACATGCTGACCTGTCTTATCAATATCAATTTTATCAATCCAGCCTTCAACTTTTGAGTGCAATCGCACCATATGTTCCTCATCAAAATCCACCCGTCCCATCGCACGAATTGTTCGGCTGATTAACTCTGTTTTCGCTGTAGCAGTACGAACCCCCATATTCTGAACTACTGCTGGGTCAATTTTTACAGTACCTGCAACTTCGCTCTTACTGTTATCGGCATAAACAGGCACATAATCCATGCCCATAGAATCCTTAGCGGGTACAGGTGAAGTCACTGATGGGTTCATCGGATTTCGATAAAAAAGAATTTCACGCGTCGATGATGGTTTTTTTTCGTCGGCATAAACTGGAATGTAATCCATACCCATTGAATCTTTTGCTGGTACAGGAGATGTGACAGTTGGATTCATTGGGCTACGGTAAAATAAAGGCGCCTCATCTATTTCTGTCGCAACAATATCCTGATCTCCATTAGAAAACCAATAACCTAAACTAAGCCCAATAACTAACATCACTAATGCAATTAAAAAAGTAAATTTATTCATATACTGTTTCCTCGCCTACGGCAGCTTCCAAACTCGCTAATGCTTGTTTAGCATCGCTTAACGCCTTCCAATATTGCAGTTCGTAATTAAAAAGTGTTATTTGACTTCGCAGCAAGTTAAGAAAATCTACTTCGCTTACCTGATAGCCCACCATCATCGATTGAACGGTTTGCCGTGCCTGTGGGACAATTCCATGACTAAATAATGAGAACTGCTGTTTCGCTCGTTGATAATCTGTAACAGCAGTGGAGATTTCCTGTGTCACAATTCCTTTTTTATCAAGTAAGGCATATTGCTTGCTTCTTTTCTCTCGGCTCTTTTGTGATATTTTTTTAGACTGCTTGCTACCGGCATACAATGGAATAGTGACCCCGACCATAACAGAGAGAAAGTCTGATCGTTCTCCCCCCATAGGTGAAGCGTTATTACCCGTTCGATCACCATAAGTGATGCCTAATTTAAAATCGGGATAGTACTCTCGTTTCGCCAAATCAAGCCGTGATTGCGCTGCATCAATTTGAACCTCCATCTGTTTTAATAATGGGCGTGAAGTTTCTGCTTTCATATAAAGAACATTTTCATCAACCAGATCTGGCATAGACTTAGAAGCATCAGATGCTAACTCTATGGCCGTATTAGCAGGCCTACCCATAAGAACATTTAACTGTATCATCTCGTTACGGCGAATCGCTTTTAGTAAGATTTCCTGATCGATTAATTTAGAAAACTCTAATTGAGCGAGTAAGACATCCTGTTGTAACCCTTTTCCTGTTTCATACTTTGTTTGCGTAACAGTAATAAACTGCCTTAGCAAAGTTTGATTGTTTTTTACCGTCTCTAATGCACGATCAAGATAATAAAGTTGCCACCATTTACTTTTTACATTTTTAACAAGCCTTAAATGCAACTCATCCACGGAGTATCCAGCCGCTTGTGCGTCATAATTAGCAGCCTCTTTTTTTAATCTTAATTTACCCGGAAAAGGGATTGCCTGACTAATTCCAAATTGAAGCTGGGTCATAGGCTCCTGACTACGGTCGTAAGTGTCAGTAGGGAAATTCATCGCATTAAAACTAACTGTTGGATCAGGAAGTGTACTCACTTGTGATGGTACATCTAACAAGGCACTATAACGTGCTTGCATTTCTGCTAAATTTGGATTGCCACTAACAGCTACCTCAACTGCCGAAGATTCAGTCAGATTTATTAAATTTATTTCAGAGGCATAAATATTTTTACAAAACATAAAAAAAATAAAAATAGATAATAAAAATCTGTAACGATATAAAATACGAATCTGCCTAAATATACTAAAATGTTCCATATAAAAACTAACCTTCATTATTTTTTATAAAAATAAATAATAATTTGTACAACTTAACTTAAAGTAAATATTGTTATTTCTATAACCTTACTCTTATGTCCATGACATAGGTCAAGCATTAAAAATATCTCTAACTGACTTCACTCTACAGAATGATTAGTTTATTAATTTGCAGTCAATGATCAGACGATACATTTGTCTCATCTCTCGCTGTAATAATTTGATATTGTTCTGGCGTTAAATTAGGGAGTTTTTGCAAAAATGCTACCATAGCCCAAATACGCTGATCATCGTGTGTTACGCCCCAAGCTGGCATACCAGACGCTTTTATTCCGTGCTTAATAACCCAAAATTGTCGACGCGCACTTTGTATCGACTCCTTGTAGTTATCTTCACTTAAACTAAGGTTAGGCGGCATTGGATATAAACCAAGGCTCATATCGCTTTGCATTTTTCCCGGTTGTAAATGACAGCTCGAACACATGTCGTTATAGTCAGCACCTCCCGAAAGTAACAACTCAGAATTATTAAGCGGTGGAACCTTTATATCTTTTGATCCTGCCTCAATAGACTTTTCCCGGAGTGTTTCAAGTAAAAAATAACTCAACTTATTGTGTGGCACATCCGCACCCATTGGATACAACCCAGAATAAATATAACCTCCTGCTATCAGCACCAAAAAAAATGATATAGCCGCACAATACTTAACAATATTCATTACTCATCCCCCCTATTATTACAAATGATAGAGTCATCTAAACAAAGCAACTTTCACACTGATAAAAACATAAAAAACTTATTATTCACGCCACTATTTTAATGCCCATGCTTATGGTTTTTTTGTTTAGCATGATCATCCATCGTATGTGAGTCTTCATCATCATTGCTATTTTTCTCTTCATGCTGATCGCCTTCATGCATGTCACCCATACACTTCTTCATCATGGCTTGCACAACCGGATCACTCATATCCATCGAAGAGTGATCCATACTAGCCATCACATTACAGTTTGGTTGTTCAGTTTTTTTATTATGCTCTGATGGATCATGGGCATAAACTGAAGTAGCCAACATCATTATTGAAGCTATAACAAAAAATGAAGCTATTTTTTTACGCATACTGTTACCCTCAATCTATTATTTACTAATGTTTTTTTGTTTATGCTCTTGGTTAAAACCAAAGCCGCACACCTGCTAAAATTTTTGTATCTTGTGTATTGCCACCAGTAACACGATTAAATTTGGCTGTATTACCAAATTTATTACTCCATTCCACTCCAACATAAGGAGCAAATTTTCGAGTAAATTCATAGCGCAAACGCAATCCTGTAGTGGTAGCAGATAAGCCGCTGCCTACACCTATTTCTTTATCGTTCTGCCCATAAAAGGTAGCCTCAAAACGCGGCTGTAAAATAAGGCGCTGTGTAAGTAATAGTTCATAATCAACTTCTACTTGCAGCATTGATCGCCCTTGTTCTCCAAAATATAAAGCGGCATCTACATCAAACCAATAAGGCGCCAAACCCTGTAGCCCCACTACAAGCCAATTACGATCAGGGCCCTCTGTACTGTCGTGGCGCACACCTCCTTGCACATCCCAAAAAGGTGCTATCGCATGGCTGTATAAAAGCTCTGTTTTGCTTTCAACTAATTTACCATTAGCTACTTCTCCTTCAGCCTTTATTACGCCTCTATTATAGGTTTTTCCAAACCAAGCCTGCCCGTCATAAACGCCCACATCACCTGAATCTGTTTCAACCCACTCAAGGCGATTTAATGCAATACTCCAGAAGTTATACTCATCAGCTAGCATTAAACGAGGCACTCCTTTGAGTAAGTAAGGCCCTTGTGTAAGCGATAAACCATCTGAATAAGCATCTGGACTACGAGAGTTTTTAGGAGCTGCCATATTTTGCATCGAATGTTCGGCTGCTTTTTTCCCAGACAATTCAGCTGTCATTGATGTTGATTCTTCAGAGCCTAAATGCTTGTGCATATCTGTGGCAGCAAAGGCTCCTCCTGTAAAAAAAACACATGACCCTACCAACCAACTGGCAATTTTTTTATAACCCTTTTGTTTTAAATACTTCATGAGACTACAACCTGACGAAACATGCCCGCATCCATATGAAAAAGTAAATGACAATGCCAAGCCCAGCGCCCAAGCGCATCGGCTGTTACTTGAAAGCTCACTCTTTGTGCTGGCTGCACTGGAATGGTATGACGACGAGCCATTAACTCACCACGATCATTTTCCAGATCGCTCCACATTCCATGTAAGTGCATTGGATGCGTCATCATCGTATCGTTCTGTAAAATGACCCGTAAGCGTTCGCCGTGGCGAAAATGCACAGGCGTAGAAGCACCAAACTCCACTCCATCAAACGACCAACTGTAACGCTCCATATTACCGGTAAGATGAAGTTCTAACTCGCGTTCTGGGGTACGCTTCTCTAAAATTCCATCGACCGAATGTAAATCATTTAATGTTAATACACGACGGCCATTGTTACGCAAGCCAATCCCTGGATCATCGAGATTAGTGCGAGGCATATCCACACGCATATCCGTACTCGCTCCATACTCGCTACTGGCATGATTAACTGTTTGTGATGGAGTAATAAGAGAATGGTTATGTTCTTTTCCTTGAGCATTATGGTGATTGGTCATCATGACCTTTCCTCCACCATGCGATGCACCATGTGCCATCGCTCCCATCATGTCTGTCATTGCTAATGGCTGAGGCTCATCGACTTTAGGTATTAATGCATACAGCCCTTTTCGTGTCGTTAATGTGCCACAGGCGTAACCCGTTCTATCCATCGATTGAGCGAAAATCGTATGAGCCTCATCTTTTGGTTCAACCATAACGTCATATGTTTCGCCAGGACCAAAGCGAAATTCATCAACCGTTACAGGCTCAACATTTTGTCCATCAGCCTGAATAACCGTAAGCTTCACCCCAGGAATGCGCACGTCATAAAAGGTATTGCTAGATCCATTAATAAACCGCAAGCGTACTTTTTCACCCGGTGAAAATAATCCAGTCCAGTTGCCTCTTGGCGTTATACCATTCATTAAATATGTAAAAGTGGGTGCCGAAATATCCGCAAGGTCGGTTGGGTTCATACGCATCCTATTCCACATTTTGCGTTTACCCATAGCCTTACTCAAACTGCTATTAGAAGCATCTTCTAAAAAATCTGATGCCGTCGGCTGATTAAAATTATAGTAATCACCTTGTTTCTTTAAGTTAGCAAAAACCGACATAGGATTATCGTCTGTCCAATCTGATAATTGCACAACATAATCACGATCTGCTTTTATTGATTCACCCTGTGCTGGATGTACAATAATGCTTCCATACATACCCGTCATCTCTTGAAAACCTGTATGGGAGTGATACCAATATGTACCGCTTTGTTGCACTTTAAATTGATAAACGAAGGTTTCACCTGGGGCAATACCCTTGTAACTAATATTAGGTACACCATCCATAGTAAAGGGCAAAAGAATACCGTGCCAATGAATAGACGTAGGCACAGAAAGCTTGTTAGTTACTCTTAAAGTAACCACATCACCCTCACGCCAAATAAGTGTAGGTGCTGGAATAGAGCCATTAATAGCCGTCGCTGCTCTAGTAACACCGGTATAATTCACCAACATCGGTGAAATGACTAAATCAAACTCTGTACCTTGCAGTACAGGCACAGCGGTATGAGATGTTGCGGTATTGTTACTAGCCCACCCTACTTTGGGTACCGTTAAAATGGCACCTGCAACAGCCAACCCTTGTACAAATCGTCGGCGCGATAAACTGGTAAGGTGTGGTAAATTAGGTGGATTAATATTCATCGGTCTTTATCCATCAATCAATAAGTACAAATACACCACCATACTAGCTTCTGCCCCTGACCTAGGCATGACGCCACCATTACAAAAATATCATTTTGATGTAATCTTAGCGAAAGCATTGATGATGTAAT
>CBDUPS010000033.1:0-8999 GCA_965369155.1 uncultured Spongiibacteraceae bacterium | reverse complement strand
CCCTGCCACGTTAGTGCGTAACATATTACTAATTTTAAATTCTGCAAAAACACATTACTCGCTTGGACGTTACCGCGATGATGTTGTTACTATCTATGTGGCCATCTCAGGTTAAACAATTGAAATTGTGTTTTATTGCATCATTGGCGACTATGTTAAATACCTTGATAGTAAATTGACCCAATAAAAATAGAGACTAAAAATTCATGCCGCAACAATCTACTTTTATGCGTACAAGATTAACAAACCCGTTCAACGCCCAAAATGGTCTCATTCGGCTATTCTGCCTTACTATTGTTTTAGCCATATTAGGCTGCAGCCAACCTAAACTAGCGCCGCTAGATGCTGATAGCCGCATATTGGCCTTTGGTGATAGTCTCACCTATGGTTATGGCGCACCAGAAGGAAAAAGTTACCCCGCCATCCTCTCTAAACTATCGGGGCTGGAGGTAATTAATTCTGGAGTATCCGGAGAAACCACTGATATAGGTTTGCTCAGGTTAGAGCAAGAGTTAGAACGAGTGCAGCCAGAGCTCCTGATTCTTATAGAAGGTGGTAATGACATACTAAGGAACCACAGCCCAGAAAGTATAAAAGCGAATCTTGCGGCAATGATCAAGCTAGCAAGAAGCCATGATATTCCTGTGGTGCTTATTGGAGTACCTGAGAAAAAATTATTTTCAAATGCCGCACCAATATACGAGGAGTTGGCGACAGAGAATCAACTTGTTTTTGATGGTACCCTGCTAGGAAAATTATTACGAAACCCTGCGTATAAATCAGACCTAGTTCATCTAAATGAACAAGGTTACCAAGCTATGGCAAAAGATATTTACCAGTTGCTTGTTAAAAATGGGGCTCTGTAATGCAATATTTGCAGAACGTGCTTTTCAGAGTACTCTGCCCATGATATTAGCTACCACACAAATTACCTCAACATAAGAAGCAGTTAAATGAGTAAATTATTTATGGTTTATTTGGGAGGAAGTGCGCCCAAAGCCAACATTGAATTACATGACATACAGTTTGTTACAGGCGATAAAATTGAGGACACTTACGATCAACTAAAAAACAATTGGTTTGGAGATATTACTGGCTTGCATTTAGATAGCTATAAAGAGATTAAAGGCGCTGATGGTTATAACGTTACTCTACAAGATGAGCCTCAGCTATCCGATAAACACCTCTATTTTGTAAATTTTGGGGGGTATCAAAAAGATAAATTATGTGAGTTACATGAGTTTGCATTATTTGTAGCAGGCAGTGCCTCTGAGGCTAAAAATAAAGCAAAGCATCACTTATTAAAAAACTCATTACATCAGCATCCAGATGATCTCATGGAAATTGATCATTATCTAAAATTGGTATCTGTAAACAAAAAATATGTTCACTTACAAAAAAGTGGCGACGTTTTTGATTTACAACCCGACTGGTTTGGTTACAACGTTATTGGCTAAAAGGGCGCTATAAGCATGCCGCTAACAAGCCAACCAACTAGGATAAAACATGAAGTCATCTAACCTTCACACTAAAATCGGATTCATCATGGCGATACCTATATTGCTATGGGTTATCACTGGGTTTATTTTTTTAACTAAGCCCGGCTATCAAGAAGCCTACGAACAACTTTCGCCAAGGCTTTATCCTATAGAACAGAGTATCACTATCCCTGTATCTGGCAAATGGTCTGAAGTGCGATTAATTCGAACGACTCTTGGGCATCATCTTTTAGTTAGCGCTAATGGCGGGCAAAAAAATCTTCATCCTTTAAGTTTTGCTGAAGCACCACTACCCTCAAAAGATGATCTTTTTACTCTCATTAATGACGCCACCTCTTACAATACAGAGCGCTATGGAAAAGCCGTTTCTGTAACGGATAACCAAATAACAACCAATACAGGGGTTGTTATCTCCATTAATTGGCAAGCCATGACGCTTCACCAACAAGGCTCCGATACAAAATTTATTAATACTTTATATAAAATACATTACCTGCAGTGGTTGGGAGAAACTACTGCTAACAAAGTGCTGGGTATACTTGGCTTACTCTTGTTACTTTGGCTTATAATTCTAGGCTTGTATAACTATGCAAGAGCTCGCACTTAATAAAACCATCAACACATACGTGCCTTTGGCGTCACTAATCAATAAGAGTATTTTTAATGTTAACGTTTTTTAGAATTATAAGTTTGGTAGAGGGGCTATCTTATCTACTGATATTATCGGTAACACTTGGCCTTATTAGCCGAGAGTTTGTTTACTTTATTGGTATGGGGCATGGGGTTTTATTTTTATTGTACTTTGTTCTTTCAACCTTAGCTTCGCATAAGCAGGCTTGGTCAGTTATTGTTTGGCTAATGATTCTTGCCGCCTCTGTTATACCCTTTGCATTTATTGCAGTAGAGGTTTTTATAAAAAAAGAACTCGTTAAAAATAAGCAAAATATAAGCGCTACCATTAGCTAGAGTCATTCCTTTTTGGCTACGGCTAATACTGTTTGTTAAGTAAGAAGTTATGAAGATTTTAGGCTCAGAAATAAATATTAAAGAGAATTTGCTGTTCTCTATAAATAAATATCCAATGTGGTGGTTAATTTTATTAGTCACCATTATTTTTGATTACTTAACAACACTATATTTCGTTAGCAAGCTTGGATCTGATGCTGAAGCAAATAAAGTTATTGGCTGGCTCATTAGCATTTTTGGCTTATATTTTGGAGTTTTTATTGGGAAGCTGATGCAATTGTTATCGGTTACTTTAT
This sequence comes from uncultured Spongiibacteraceae bacterium, assembly GCA_965369155.1. Taxonomy (GTDB): domain Bacteria; phylum Pseudomonadota; class Gammaproteobacteria; order Pseudomonadales; family CBDUPS01; genus CBDUPS01. Next base: position 6,238 of record CBDUPS010000033.1, on the reverse strand, counting down.
TTGTTTGTTTAAGCCAACGATTAGGTAATTTATTTTTGCTTATGGTTATTCTTGTAAACTGCTGGGCTGTTGTAATAAACACTATACCAAATTATTCACTGTGCCATTTAATCGAGGCCGCACACAAAAAAGAGAATTGATATGAAGTGTACGTTTTTATCTATATTACTGGTTATTACATTAGCCGCTTGTTCAGAACCTAACAACCCTAAAGATGCTGTGAGTAGTCATGCTTCATTTCCCGCATTGCCAATAAACCCATCAGAAACCGTTATTGTAAGCGGAAAAATGGTGTTTTGGATGTATGAAGGTGATGGAGGCTGCTTTGGTTCAATCTCAGATGGTGCGCAGGAATTACAACTTTGGGTGGATGTGACTACCTGTGGTGAGGCTGAATATAAAGAAAACGAAAGCGCGAGTGTTGAGATAACATTTAATCCAAAAAACCAATATGGACCCGGTAAGACCTATACCATAGTAAGTTTTAGGTAAGTGTATCATTTGGTATTTTATCATCCGCCCTCTTTTAGTTACTGACCTTCATTACTGCTTTATTAACATGGTGTTAACGGTATAAGTATGAACCAAATAAATAGAAACTTCCCATGGTGTAACCAGTATGATGATCATTCGTTTGTGGGAATCTTAAATGAAAAATGCACATGGTCTGACGAAGAGTATTTTAAGTTGGATGATGCGCTTTATGAATTAGCCAATAAGTATAACGGCGCAGAGCAATTACCAAGAGTATTAGTTTGGCGGGTAATGCGTATCTTTAGTTACGTAATGATGACTATTGGTTGCCACTCAAATCCTAATGATGGATATGAGCTTGAAGGAATAACTGAAGAAGAACTGTTTGCTAAAAGAGAACGGTTTCAACTGGTATTTGAGGGATTCTTTAAAGGTGATATGCCAAAAACTCAGTATTTTGAATATGGTCGCTCTAATCATGAGTAAGCCCCTAACACATTAATGGCAATCACACACAAGCGTACTAAAGGCGAATACCCAAAGGCCGATATATTATTTATTGCTAAAAACGGCTTGGTCACGCCCTCCTGCCTTAGCAAGATAAAGTGCTTCATCGGCGCGTTGCAGCCACGTATCGGCGGTTGTACCTGCAACCCAAGGCGCCACACCAAAAGACACGGTGACGTCTTTTCCATCTGGGGTTTGTAACTCTTTTTTAATTGCCTTTCTCAGGTTATCAATAAATGCATGTTGCTGCTCATCAAGCCCTTGAATCAATAATACAAACTCTTCCCCTCCAAACCGATACAACCTATCGTACTTACGAATATTTGCTGTGGTTATGCGAACAAATTCTTTCAGTACTTTATCCCCTACAGCATGCCCGTATTTATCATTTACTTGTTTAAAGTAATCTAAATCAACAATGGCTAACATCTGTTTAGTACCATTGCGCACTGAATCGGATAAGGCCGCTTGTATATCTGAACCCATGGCTCGGCGATTTAATGCGCCAGTTAGTACATCAATCGTATTGAGCTTTTCTAACAGGCGAAACTGTTTTAAGCCGTGGCTGGCATAAACAAAAGCACTTATCGACAGCATTAAAATAGTTATAACAACAGAGGTTAGTGAAACGATATCAAAAATATTTGCCAACGTTGCCAGAGCAAAAGCACCAAGCATATTAAGCCCAAAGGCTTCAATCGGTTTTACTATAATAAAGGTACTGGCGAAGACTGGGTAAATCCATAAAAAACTATCTATCCCGTTCGCCACAACAATGGCAACGGCACCGGTATTAATAAAGACCGCTATTATTAAGCAAATAATCCTAATTTTTTTAGTGTAATACGCATAAGCCACTAACGAGATCATGCCCAGTATTAGTGATAGATCAATGAAAGCCGCAATCAAGTTACCCTCAAGGTAACGGATAATCACAAATGGAAAAACCCCAAGCACAGCGACCGAACAAAGTAGTATGAGTAACGATAATTGATATTTTTCTTGTAGCTGGTTGATCATGCGTTACTCACTTGCCGGTTTAGCTTTATACCTCCCAAATTTTACAGGTTTTTATTTAACTTTGTATGATTAAGAAGCAAATATATAAGCGAAGGCTTTATGATAATTGTCTTGTATAACAGTCTTAACTGGTACTGCATACCAAAGCTAACAGCCGCCCACAGAAAGGGCTATCTCCTAGAGCAACAATGTTGTGATGCTAACATTATACGCAGTGGTATGAATGGAATGTGTAACCGTAACTTTCTGTAAGATATTTTTTATTAACTATTCTCTAGCAAGCTGTAAACTCCTCTAGCGCGTTCTTACCCTAATAACCGCCCCACTCCCTCTGGGATAGTAATGATGCCGGTGATAATACGATGGCCGGTACGGATAGTAGTAAGAAGGCCGATGCCAATAAGGATCATAAAATGGATCAGCTTGGTAATAGCGCACAGGGGGTTGTTGTTGCCATAATCGGTAATTCCCCATTTGGCTAATCACTATAGGGAAGTCGTAATCAAACTCCCCTACTTTTTCGGTTTTGCTGCCTGATAATATGCCTATAACCGTGATACTTTTTTTAGGGGTATAGACTTCTGGGTCAACAAACTCATTTACCTTTATTAAAAAACGCCCTTGAGATAAGCCTGTTGTATTAGGCCGTCCGTTATGTAAAAGCGGTTGCTGTAATACCTCAATAAGTGATGATGTCTCTTCATTACGCACGGATAAAATAACCCCGCCCCAACGCACCTGTAGCCCTTGGTATGTTTTATCTGAGGTTAAAACCTGTGCCAGTTCTGGGGAGCCGGGTACCGATTGGGCAAACTGATCAGACACTGTTGAACAAGCGCCTAATACAAGGCTCACTAAAACGGTGCCAAGTAATGCTAAATATTTATAACAACCATTCATAACATAACCTCCTGTCTACAGCATAGTTAGAAAGCTTGCAAAGCAAAAGGTTCTTTATCACAACGCTAATAAATAATTTTTTACTATTTTATTGCTGTTACTAAAGACAACGCCGTCTAATTCAAGCAAACGACGCTGCCTGTTATACGCATCACTTTGATAGGGGAATGAAATCTGCCGCTTAGCATTAACTACCCGATGCCAGGGTAAGGTTGACTCAGCCGGTAAGCCACTTAATACCCGGCCAACAAAACGGGCATGATTAGGAAAGCCCGCCATTTTTGCTATTTGCCCATAGGTGGCGACTTTTCCCTTAGGGATAGAAGCCACTATTTGCCAAACCATGCTTTTAAATAAGGCGTTATCCATAATCAAACCAACAGCAAAATGCTAAGTGTTACTGTATCGGTGTGATGCCTACGGCTTTACGAATCGCTTGCATCCTAGGAATAACATGCTGGCGTGCCTTGACTGCCCCGGCTTGTAAAACCGCTTCAATATGTGCGCCATCATCCATTAACGCGTTATATTTTTCCCGTGCCTGGGCAAGCTCGGCATTAACCTGCTCAAAGGTTATTTTTTTAGCCTCACCCCAGCCTATGCCATCAGCTAACTGCTGTGCCATGGCACTGGCCTGCTGTTTATTAGCAAAGGCCTCATATAGCTGAAAAATAGATGATTCATCCGTTTGTTTGGGCTCGCCGGGTTCTTTTAAATTGGTTTTAATTTTATTAATCGATTTTTTAAGTTTCTTTTCGCCCTCAAACAAGGCAATGGTATTGCCGTAACTCTTGCTCATTTTACGGCCATCTAAGCCGGCTAAAACCGCACCTTCTTCGTTAACAACCGCCTCGGGTAATACAAAATGCTCCCCATAATAATGGTTAAAGCGTTGCGCGATGTCCCGTGCCATTTCAACATGCTGAATTTGATCTTTACCTACAGGTACTCGATGGGCATTAAACATTAAGATATCCGCAGCCATTAAAATAGGATAACTAAACAGCCCCATAGTAACGCCTTTATCTAGATCTTCTGTGCCACTGTCATTATTATCTTGCACCGCCGCTTTATATGCATGGGCACGGTTCATTAAGCCTTTGCCCGTCATACAGGTTAATATCCAGCACAACTCCATAATCTCTGGTACATCTGATTGTCGATAAAAAACGGTTTTGTCAGTATCCAATCCTAAAGCCATCCATGTAGCGGCAATTGCTTTGGTGGATTCTTTTATTTTTTCAGGCTCATGGCATTTTATTAAAGCGTGGTAATTGGCTAAAAAAAAGAAAGACTCGGTATTGTCGTTATGACTTGCTGCAATTGCTGGTCGAATCGCACCGACATAATTACCTAAATGGGGAATACCCGTGGTGGTGATTCCTGTTAATACACGAAGCTTTTTACTCATAACCGTAACCTTATTGACTCTTTAACCTAATTGACTAAGCACATGGCTTTATTGTATCGCCTCATTACACAGTAGTATGCGACGATACAATAAAATATAGGCCGCTATAATACGCATTTGCTATAAAAAAAGTCACTTTTTCCTTTTTTCTATTTCGCATTTTTATCATGTGCTGTCTGCTATTTTTTCGTTATGGGGGCGCTTATGTTAAGGTTTTCACGCTAAAACCCGTACCAGCGGCTATGTCAATCACTAAGGAGACCGAATGAGTCACCAAAAAACGTTAACTCTACAAACACATACAGTGCTTCTGCCGGTATTTATTCCTGCAGTCGCGGTTATTGTTTTAATGGTTATTGGTACGATTAGTAATCCTGAATTAGCGGATCAATTATTTAAACAAACGCTTATTTATGTAACCGAACAATTTGGTTGGTTTTATATGTTGTCGGTTACTTTGTTTCTTCTTTTTATTGTTAGCATTGCCTTCTCCTCTTGGGGAAATATAAAGCTCGGCCCTGATCACGCCACCCCTGAATACAGCTCTTGGGCGTGGTTTGCCATGTTGTTTTCTGCAGGCTACGGCATTGCATTATTATTTTTTGGTGTAGCCGAACCGGTCACTCACTATGCCAGCCCACCCAACGCTATCCCCGAAACTATTGAAGCCGCAAAACAAGCTATGCAAATTACCTATTTTCATTGGGGGTTTCATATTTGGGCTATTTACGGCTTGGTAGGGTTAACACTGGCTTATTTTTCCTTTCGCCATGGTTTGCCGTTATCTATGCGCTCTACCTTATATCCATTAATTGGCGATAAAATTTATGGGCCTATAGGCCATGCCGTTGATGTGTTTGCTATTTTGGGCACCTTGTTTGGTTTAGCCACCAGTTTAGGTTTATCGGTTAGCCAAATTAATGCCGGCTTACATTATTTGTGGCCGAGTATTCCGGTAAGTACCACGGTGCAAATAACAGCAATTGCGCTTATTACTACGATGGCAACATTCTCTATTATTGCCGGCATGGATAAAGGCATAAAAAACCTGTCTTATATTAATATGACCCTCGCTATTACTTTAATGCTGTTTGTTTTTATCGTAGGACCTAGTATTTTTATTCTAAAAACTTTTTTACAAAATACTGGCAGCTATTTAAGCAATATCGTTGAGCGTACTTTTGATTTACAAGCCTACTCTGGTGATGATTGGATTAATAATTGGACGCTATTTATTTTTGGCTGGACTATCGCTTGGTCGCCGTTTGTTGGGTTGTTTATCGCAAAAATTAGTAGAGGACGCACCATTCGTCAATTTGTTGTGGGGGTTATGTTAGCCCCAACTTTATTTACCTTTGTCTGGTTTTCTGTTTTTGGTGACACTGCTTTGCATTTAATTATGCATGAAGGCTACACCTCTCTTATTAGCGAAGTACAAAACGACAAAGCTATCGCTCTATTTAAGCTGTTTGAACAACTACCCTTTACCTCTGTGGTTTCGTTTGTTGCCGTGTGTTTAATTATTACTTTTTTTGTTACCTCATCAGACTCAGGGTCACTGGTAGTTGACTCTTTAGCCTCAGGTGGTGCATTACACACTCCAGTTTGGCAGCGGGTTTTTTGGGCAAGTACCGAAGGTGTGATTGCCTCAGTATTACTCCTAGCTGGAGGCTTAGGGGCATTACAAACCGCATCTGTGGTAAGCGCCCTACCCTTCGCCATTATTATGCTTATTGCCGCCGCCGGATTATGGCGGGCATTAATTATTGAAGGTTACCGAGAGACTAGCCTAGCTTCCACAAACTCAACAGGTGATAACAGCACACACAGCCTATGGCGGGATCGTTTATCCTCGTTAATTCGATACCCTGAAAAACAGCCCGTTGCCGACTTTATCTATCACACGCTTTACGATGCTATGCAATC
>CBDUPS010000032.1:0-9049 GCA_965369155.1 uncultured Spongiibacteraceae bacterium | reverse complement strand
TAATGTGGTCGCATCGGCAATAGTGAAAGGCACATCAAGCAAGCGAGCTAATGTTTCTGCCAATAAGGTTTTACCACTACCGGTAGGCCCAACCAACAAGATATTACTTTTGCCTATTTCAACATCATTACCACTATTTTTATAATTTAGTCTTTTGTAGTGGTTATAAACAGCAACGGATAACACTTTTTTAGCCCGTTGCTGACCAATAACATACTCATCAAGAATCGTTTTAATTTCTTTGGGTGTCGGTAATGACTCGCGACCTTCTTTTTGTTCGGCCTCTTGTATTTCTTCACGAATAATATCGTTACATAAATCAACACATTCATCACAAATATAAGAATTTGGCCCAGCAATAAGCTTTCTTACTTCATTCTGGCTTTTACCACAAAAAGAGCAGTACAGTAATTTGCCATCATCATTTTGTTTTTCATCACTCATGAAGTAATCACTCCAACATCGTTATTTTTTATCAAATATACACAAGTACTATGCCGGACGCTGTATTAAAACTTCGTCAATTAATCCGTAATCTCTAGCGGCTTCTGCACTCATAAAATTATCTCGTTCTGTATCTTTTTCTATCACGTCTAATGTCTGACCTGTGTGTTCAGCCATTAAGCGGTTTAAACGCTCACGAATAATCAGAATTTCCTTGGCATGAATATCAATGTCTGTTGCCTGTCCATGCGCACCACCACTTGGTTGGTGAATCATAACCCGTGCATTAGGTAGAGCATAACGTTTACCTTTAGTTCCCCCAGATAACAAAAAGGCACCCATGCTACAAGCCTGACCTATGCAAGTAGCCGCAATATCCGGTTTAATAAAGCGCATCGTATCGTAAATAGCCAATCCAGCAGTCACCGAACCACCTGGAGAGTTGATATAAATATTAATATCTTTGTCTGGATTTTCAGATTCAAGAAATAATAATTGAGCCACAATTAAGTTGGCCATGTAATCTTCTATAGGCCCTACGATAAAAATAACCCGCTCTTTGAGTAAGCGAGAGTAGATATCATAGGCTCTTTCACCACGAGCAGATTGCTCTACAACCATGGGAACCATGCCTACATTGCTAATAGGTGAAGATTCTGAACCTGTAAAAATTGGAGTTTTCATTGTGATCCTATTGTTGATAAAAGCCTTCGAAAGCGTATTCAGGCTCTACTCTAAAAAGACTATCCTAAAAAAACAAGAGGCTACAACCTGTGTAGCCTTTTTGCGTTGTGATGCTTTCAATAAGTTACCTTACCTTATATCGCCTTATTCTTCAGCCGCTTCTGCCGCTGGTGGCTTCATCACATCAGCATAACTGGTTGGTTTATCCGTTACAGTACCTAGTGACAAAATATGCTCTACCACTAAATCTTCAAGAACCATCGCTTCAATAGAGCGGCGCTGTTCTGGGTTAGATTTATAGTACTCAATCACTTCGTCTTTATCTTGGTACGTTGAGGCAATTTCTTCAATTGCCGCATTTACTTTCTCTTTATCTGCTTTTAACTCATTTTGAGCAATTACTTCAGAAAGTAACAAGCCTAAAGAAACCCGACGCTCAGCCTGCTCTTGAAATAGCTCTTTAGGTAGCAATGAGGCATCCATTCCCGGCATATTGCCACCAAAACGAGAAAAGGCTTGTTGGCGTAACTCATCAATTTCGCCATCAATTAACACCTGAGGAACCATCACTTCTTTATTAACCTCAAGAATATGATCCATAACCTGTGTTTTTACGCGATTTTTAATGGCTTGCTGAAGCTCACGACCCATATTTTGTTTAATTTCAGCGCGGAAGCTCTCTTCAGTACCATCATCAACACCAAAACTTTTGAAAAAGTCTTCGTCCATTTCAGGTAAGAATTTTTCATTAACACTGTTAATAGTTACCTCAAAAGATACCGCTGCACCCTTTAAGTCTTCAGAGTGGTAATCCTCTGGGAAGGTAAGTTCAAGGGTAACTTTATCCCCTGCCTTTTTACCGACTAAACCCGCTTCAAAGCCAGGAATCATGCTATTAGATCCCAACACTAAGGGTGTTTTTTCACCTGAACCACCGGCAAAGGCTTCCCCATCACGGGTGCCTACAAAATCAATATTAACTTGGTCGCCATCTTTAGCTTTGCGTTCTACCGCTTGCCAGCTGGCTTGTTGCTCACGTAATGTTTCAACCATGGTATCCACATCGCTATCCGCAACCTCAGACACAGGCTTTTCTATTGTGAGTCCAGAGCAATCTGCAAGTTTTAAATCAGGATAAATTTCAAAGGTAGCAATAAACTTTAAATCTTTGCCCATTTTGTTTTGTTTTTGCTCAATAGTCGGCATTCCCGCAGGCTTTAAGTCTTCCTGCTGCACAGCTTCTACAAAACTATTACGAACCACTTCTTCTACTACTTCTTGACGAACGCCTGCACCATATTTTTGACGAGCCACTCTCAGTGGTGCCTTACCCGGACGAAAACCCGGCAAACGCATAGATTTTAATGACTCTTTTAAACGATTATCTACTTGTTCATCTACTTGGTTTGCTGGAACTACAATTGTTAAACGACGCTCAAGACCTTCTGTTGTTTCGACAGAAATCTGCATAAAAACCTCACCGGAATCTAGAAAAAAATCAGATAGCTTCCCCATAAAAAGTAAAGAATGGTGCGAAAGGAGAGACTCGAACTCTCACATCTTTCGATACTGGAACCTAAATCCAGCGCGTCTACCAATTTCGCCACTTTCGCATTGCTCTTTACTATGGGCATGCTGCTAGGCAACATGACTCAAGGCGCGAAATTCTGCCACACCAAGGCCACCGACTCAATAGGAATTTACAGTATTTAGCATAAGTTATCGATTAATTGGCCTTGCCAACAAAAAAGTGCCCTTTTTCGATGACATATTCTCTATACAGACTGCTTTTTTTGCTAATAACAGGCCACTTTCTTCCTTAGAGAGTAACGTACCATCACATAAAATATCGCCCTCCACGACCATAACCAACTGATAAGTGTGTTTAATTGGCCTAACCCATTGGCTCTGGGGCTCAATACTTATCCGCTCAACCACAAAATCATCAAAGGCAACTATTTCTTCTTGTAAAACACCCTTTGCAGGACTTTCTTTAATAAAAGCTTGCTGCTCTGGTGTGTGCAATATCATGGCATTAACAGCATAGTCGGTATCCCAATGCTGTTGCGTTAAGACTTTTTGGGCAAACGATACGATACAACGCTCGTATACTGGGGTTTGAAACTCAACCACCCTAACCCCATGTTGTAATGCATGGGGCACATAGCAAGGCACTTTCACCACGTCCCCTACTTTTAATGGCACCAATATAGAGAACTCATTCATCACTTGGCGCTTTTGTCTCTCATGTGCCTTCCATTGCTCTGGCACCTCAGAATCCCATTTTTTTTGTGTCTCAATATCTACCGGTTGTTGTAAAGCAATATCATCTCGTAAACGCAGAGTATCTATAAAGGTGTCTATCCTTCGACGAATAGCTTCGTATTCTTGTACCGCAGTTAAAAACTGCTGTTTAAATAATTGCGGTGAGGACGCTTGATCCACTTTGACAGAATCAAAGCCAAGACGAATGGCCCCCACACCATCAGGCCATGCCTGTTTATCTATAGAGGTGACTACATAGACTTCTTGTTTTTTCTCGTGCAACTCAAAATAGAGGTCGCCATACACAGGCTCAGGATGCGGATCAAGAATTTTTAACAATACAGGGGCTTCGTTATCACTTTTAAGGGCAAACCATGGAGCGGCAAACTGCAACAACCAAGGTAAAGGTATCCTGTTACCATTTGCCCCCAGCACAGAGGACACCCCTCTTTGCTCAATACCCGTATACCAAATTTCTTGACCCCAAGGCTTAGGAATACAAACGGTGGCTAATTTAATAAGCCCAGACAAACACAGCGTAGGGATTTTTTGCTCTTTCACATAATCAGCAATGGTGTCGACTGTAATAGTCGCCAACGTTTCTTTAGATAAGACTCCCGCATAAAAAGCACAGTAATATTGATCTATCTGATGCTGATTTCTTTCTGAGAAGTAAAAAACCGTTATTTCATCGATCTCTAAAGACATAATCGATTTAATATGAGTATTAATTGGTGCCTGTATAATTGAGCAAAAAGACTCTTTTTGGCGCAAGTACAACTCAGATAGCAATTGGGATAATGGCTCTACACTTTTAAGGTAATGATGCTCTACCATAGTTTCACTCAACAATAGGACTGGCTTTTTCAACAATACTTAAAGGATCTTGGTGGATAATAATATCTGAATTAGGAAAGGCTTCCTCAATACGCTTTTCAACTCGCTCGGCAATATCATGGGAGTCTTTAAGTATCGTATTATCGTCCATTTCTAAATGCATCTGGATAACATAGGTCATTCCCGATTGTCGTGTTCTTACGCCATGTATCCCAAAAACCTCGGGCTCATCAAGGGCAATTGCCTTTATCTGCGCTACGATATCATCAGGCAGTTCTTTGTCCATTAGCGTATCTAATGCTTCTTTTAGTAAGCCCCAAGCCCCATACATAATATACACACCAATAACCATACCTATAATCAAATCCCAGTACAGCCAACCCATATAAGAGCACCACAGGGCAAACAAAACAGAGGTATTCATTAAAATGTCGGCTACATAATGTAAGGAATCAGCCTTAACCACTTGTGAACCTGTTTTTTTAATAACGTAACGCTGAAAGGTAATTAAAACCAAGGTAGCAACAATAGTAAAAATAATAACCCACATACCAATACTCGTATTGATAACCTCTGCAGGTACAGGGGAGACTAGCTGCTCAATACAGTAAAGTAACAGGAGTAAACCTGTCCCAGCGACAAATGCTGACTGCGCCACCGCAGCAATAGATTCAGCCTTTCCATGACCAAACCGATGTTCATCATCCGCCGGCTTTAACGCATAATTTACTGCAAATAAGTTAATTAATGAGGCTCCTGCATCCATTAAAGAATCCATTAAAGACCCTAAAATACTAGCAGAACCGGTGGCAAGCCAAGCCATAGACTTTAGTATGATTAACAAAAGCGCCATGATAATAGAGGCATAAGAAGCCGTTAAGATTAATCGCTTATGATGGGGATTAATAGGTGATTTCTTTTCCCTAGTATGTGCTTCCATGAAGTAAAACCATAAAAATAAAAAAGCAATTGTAGCATACTACAGACTGACTACTTAGCCTCTGGCTATTAGAGAAACGGGTAGCAAAAAGATCATAAAAAATATTTTTCTTACCGTGCTACTTTTAGCTCAACCGTTTAAAATAACGCCAAAAATAATATAAGGAGCATCGCTTTATGGGCCGAGCTTATCAAAACCGCAAAGATTCAATGGCGAAAACCTCTGACATGAAGGCTAAGGTTTATAGCCGCTATGGTCGCGAAATATATGTTTGTGCTAAATCTGGGGGTATTGACCCATCAGGTAACCTTGCTTTACGCAACTTAATTGATCGTGCAAAAAAAGATCAGGTCCCTAGTCATGTTATAGATAAGGCCCTTGATAAAGCCAAAGGTGGTGGCGGCGAAGATTATGCTTCAGCCCGTTATGAAGGCTATGGCCCTGGTGGCTGTATGGCTATTATCGACTGTTTAACCGACAATCCCAATCGTACCTTTGGTGATGTTCGCCAAGCGTTTACAAAAACAAAATGTAAAATTGGTACCCAAGGTTCTGTAAGCCATATGTTCGACCATTCGGCTATTTTTGTCTTTAGTTATAACGATGAAGATGCTGTATTAGAGGCACTAATGGAAGCCGATGTTGATGTTACGGACATTGAAAATGAAGACGGAAAAATCTCTGTTTTTGCTCCTCATACAGAATACTTTAAAACCAAACAAGCGTTACTAGATATGCACAGTGAAATTGATTTTGATGTCGATGAAATTCAATTTATTGCCCATAGCTACACACGTATTGGCGAAGACGACATGGAGTTATTTGAAAAATTTCTTGATATGTTAAATGAGTTAGATGACGTGCAGCAGGTGTATCATAATATTGAGCTTACCTAATATTAAATAACTACAACTTACTTAGTGGCTTACAAAAAATAAGCCACTAATTGCAACATTTAATTTTCTATAGAAAAAAGCACTTACTTTTCATAAAACTCAATCAAGCTTTTCTCTCATTTCAGCATAGCTAATATGACGAACGTCTTTGCCGTTAACTAAATAAATAACATATTCAGCAATATTTCTTGCATGATCCCCTACGCGTTCTAATGAACGCAGTGTCCAAACAATACTCATGACTCTTTTAATACTACGGGGGTCTTCCATCATATATGTGGCTAACTCGCGCATTGCTGTGGCATATTCCCGATCAACCTCTTTATCTTGGTTAACCACTAACAGTGCATCTTCTGTATCCAATCGAGCAAAAGCGTCAAGAGACTGACGGAGCATTTTTCTTACCAATTCACCAATATGACGTATTTCGGTATAGCCTTTGGGTGCCTGCCCTTCTTCGCAGAGTTCAATCGCTTGCATGGCAATTTTTGATGCTTCATCCCCTATACGTTCTAAATCTGTTAATACTTTTGTAATAGAAAAAACTAAACGTAAATCACTTGCCGTTGGTTGGCGCTTTGCTAAAATTTTAACGCAAGTTTCATCGATATCAATTTCCATTTGATTAACCTGATCATCACCCTTACAAACCAACCTAGCCTGAGCACTATCTGCAGAGACAACAGATTCAATCGCTTGTTGTACTTGCTGTTCAACTATCCCGCCCATTTCTAAAATCTGTGTTCGAATACTCTCTAATTCTTCATTAAATTTTTGAGAAATATGTTGCTTATGTGTATCACTATCTATTTTCATTCTTTATACCTCTACCCATATCGCCCTGTTATATAAGCTTCTGTTTGTTTTTGTTTTGGATTGGTAAATACCGTATCGGTATCCCCAAACTCTATTAAATCGCCCATATACATAAAAGCCGTCTCATCTGATACCCGAGCTGCCTGTTGCATATTGTGTGTCACAATAATAATGGTGTAGTCTTTTTTTAATTCATTAATGAGTTCTTCCACTTTTAACGTAGATATAGGATCAAGTGCCGATGCCGGCTCATCCAACAATAGAACTTCAGGCTCTACAGCAATAGCACGGGCAATCACTAAGCGCTGCTGCTGTCCTCCTGATAGACCAAAAGCACTATCATGTAATCGGTCTTTTACCTCATCCCATAGGGCCGCACCTTTTAATGAATGCTCTACTTTTTCAGCCAAAAAACGCTTGTTTTTTACCCCCTGCAAACGCAGCCCATAGGCTACATTTTCAAAGATAGATTTTGGAAAGGGGTTAGGTTTTTGAAACACCATCCCCACTCTTTGACGTAGGTTATCGACATTTATAGACTTACTGTAAATATCAGTATCACCCAACATAATCGTTCCTGTGATACAGCAAGAATCAACTAAATCATTCATACGATTAAAACAGCGTAATAATGTTGATTTACCACAACCTGAAGGCCCAATAAATGCCGTTACTTTTTTTTCTTTGATTGTCATATTGATATTAAAAAGTGCTTGTTTCTCACCATAATGCAGGCTCAAATCTTTCACCAATATATTTTTATTTTCTGACACTATTACCTCCAAAAAAACCTATAAATAATTAATAACGCAAAATAAAAAATTACTCTAATGACTTGTATTTTTCTCGTAGGTTATTACGAATAGCAATTGCTGATACGTTAAGTAAGGCAATAATGATGACTAGCAATAAAGCAGTTGCATAAACTAATGGTCTGGCAGCCTCGACATTAGGGCTTTGAAAGCCCACATCGTAAATATGAAAACCCATATGCATAAACTTTCGATCTAAATGTAAAAAAGGTGCAACGCTGTCAACTGCTAACGAGGGTGCAAGTTTAACAACACCAACCAACATTAACGGAGCTACCTCTCCTGCTGCTCGGGCAACTGCTAAAATTAATCCTGTCATCATAGCTGGGCTAGCCATAGGGATAATAATTTTCCATAAAGTTTCAAACTTTGTGGCACCAAGAGCCAAACTCCCTTCACGTAACGACTTTGGCACTCGCGATAGGCCTTCTTCTGTTGCCACAATAACAACAGGCAGTGTTAATAATGCTAGTGTTAAAGATGCCCACATTAACCCAGGCGTACCAAAGGTAGGTGATGGAAGTGCTGCTTTAAAAAACAACTCATCTATATTGCCTCCGATAAAATAAACAAAAAAACCTAGGCCAAATACCCCGTAAACAATTGAGGGAACACCTGCTAAATTATTAACCGCAATGCGTATAATTCGAGTGGTTACCCCTTGTTTAGCGTATTCTTTTAAATATATGGCAGCGATAACACCAAAAGGCGTCACAATGACTGACATCAACATAACCATCATAATAGTGCCAAAAATAGCTGGGAATATGCCCCCTTCGGTATTTGCTTCTCTGGGATCATCTGCAATAAAATTCCAAAAATTTATAACATAGTTTTTAAATTTTTCTAACAAGCCCATCGAATTAGGTCGAGTGGCATTAACCACTTTTGAAAAATTTATCTCTTTAAGTGTGCCATCCATAGTGACGGCCATAAAACTATTGCGATTTATTTTTTCATAAAGAGTAACGAGATTTTTTTGTAACGCCTCATACTCATCATTAAGTAATTTTTCTTTTATTACTAACTGTTGTTTCTCTTCCTCGACCTCATCGCCTAACAAACTGTCTAATTCTAATTGACGATACTGCAAACGTATTTTTTCAATTTTTGCGTTAATCGCACCAATATCATTTTTTTCAATTTTGCGTATTTGGCTAAATAAATCAGTTGATTGTTGTAGCCGACTCTCAAAAGCTTCCCATAATTCAGCTGTTAACACCTCAGAATTCTCTGAGCTAACAACCACCTCTCCATTGTCTTTTATCGCCGTTAAAAACCCATAAAAGTTGCCCCACTCATATCGCTCAATGGCTACGATAGACTCTGGGTATTCAATCTTTGTAAAGCCCTTC
>CBDUPS010000031.1:0-9099 GCA_965369155.1 uncultured Spongiibacteraceae bacterium | reverse complement strand
AAAATAGAGGCTGAAAATTTATGTATCAAAGGTCAAATTTTCTACAGCTTCGTTATAAGGCACACAAAACTACGCATAACTCGATAGAGGGAATATAGTGTTTAAGAAAATTTTATTAGTGACTTTGTTCAGTTTCTCCATAATAGCTTCTGGCTGCGCTGGCTTTGGCGGAAACAGTATGGACGATTTTAGTAAAAACGATATTCAAATTTTTCCAGATAAAAAAATAAAGGTATTTAGTCATTGGGAACTGGTAGGTGGCTCTCTTAGCAAAGAAATAGAAGCAGCTGCTGTTGTGCAGGATAAGGAAAATTTTGAAAGAGCTCTGATGGAGACTAACTGCTGTATAACTGTAAAAAATCGTGCAATTGCTGATATCGTAGTAGATGGTAAGGCCTATTATGACGATATATCAGTAGTCGCACTTTTTATCCCAGCAATGATAACGGGGTTCACTTTGGGGGTCATTCCATCATGGGCAACTATAAATTCTCATGTTGAAGCTGATGTAAAAACAAAGAATTCTAGCGGTAACTATGAAGTGAATAAATCTATGGTTATGGTTTCGTGGCTCCCGATGGCATTGTTAATGCCCTTTAGGAAAAACCCATTAAAAATGGAACAAGAACTTTATGAAAACAAATATAGATCACTAATTCTTGAAATGAAAAATGGCGGTGTATTCAATGAAACCTAATAAAGTGCATCAATTCATTTTGGCCATAAAAAGCATGCCCTACATTAGACTCGCTAACGCCCGCCGTTGTGCGCGGCGCTATGAGAACACGTTATTAATGTAAAGTTTTTTAGTTATGGTTTGGCGCGTTAGTAAACTCTGTTATCCATTTTGCTCTGGTTATTAGCTCTAAGTGCCATCAAATAAACAGCGCCAACTCACTCAGCATTTAGTGGGCAATAATAAAAATAAAGGCTGAAAAATTATGTGTCAAAAATTTGCTTTTATGTGGCCTCGTTATGTTCTGAGGTTGTTGTGAAATACTTAATCATATTTGCTTTACTACTATCGGGCTTTGTTCACGCAGATTTGAAAGATAAAACTATTTTGGATGTGCCGACTGTGAGACAAGGAAAAATGTTATGTGGTCCGGCTACTCTTGAGATGATTTTTCGCTACTGGGGAGAGAGTAGGTACACTCAATATGATATCGCTAAATCGTTATTGAATCAGTTTCCAAATTCGAATAGATATAAGAAATCTGGAATTTTTGAAACTTACCCAATCGATTGGTTGAAATACCCAGGAACTGGGACAATTAATATGCAGAGAATTTCTGAAGCGATTTGGTAGTGTTAAAAATATTATGCTTGAATACGATCCTGCCACACAAAGAGAGGCATCAAAGCTTTTTACTACTGTGTTAGAAAGTGTGTCGGAAGGTAAACCGGTAATTGTTCATCAATACTGGGGAAAAAGGGTTCCAGAGGACATTATAGAATAGTTACAGGTTATGATAACTCGAAAAAAATCATCTTTTTAAATGATGCAAATAATGGAGTTAAAATAACTCAAACATATAAACAGTTCATGGAAAAGTGGAATTTTGATCAACGTTGGCTTCATTACAATGCGATAATATTTACACCACATAGAATGCCTTTAAGTACACGAATTTAAAGAGCCTAACAAAAACGCTTGTTACCACGGCATTAAAAGTGTAAGGAGCAGCGCATGCCATTTGATATGCAGTTAGAAAATCTACACGAAAAAATTGGTTATAGCGAACAAGCAGTTTTTATAATAATTTATCAACAAGAGGGCTTTTTAAATACTAAGTGGCTTTGGGATGTGTTTTACGCTAGCCCAATAATAGACGCTGATAAAAGTAAGGCTCTTGCAGAAGAACTTATTGCAGCGAAAACCATACATAAAATTAAGCGGCAGAAATCATATCTTCAGTTCATAGATCGGATTGTACCTTTCTTTGAAAAATCATATTCCATCAATAAACCTATAAAGTGTCTAAGTGACTAGTAGTGTAAAAATATATAACTGCTGATGATGTTAGAAATTATTGAGTAAGAAATAGTCGCTTCTCTTAAGGGGGCTTTAGTGATAAGTGATATTATTGTTATGCACGAAGAGCCTATTTCTTTATTAGGATTAAAGATCTTAAGTTGGATTTAATGATTGTGTAAGTATAGTGTCGGGGGTAAATACTGGCTAGCCAGTGCTAACCAAATTATGTTTAACAACGCTTACATCGACCATGTTATAAAACATGATGCAGCCACATAAAATGTTATGTTTTTGAATATCAATAGAGTTATAACGTGTAACTAACGTGGCGTATCAATTCGCACGCTATTTAGTTTTTTTGAGTTGTTTTTTGCTTTAGACAGGTTTAAGGACCAAGTGTATGGTGGAATATACGATATTGAATTTGGTTTATTTGGTCCTGAATATGCCAGTAGCGCAACCATGCAAGGCTTCATTCTCAGGATAGGGGGAAGATTACGTTACTGTATATGCTCAGTCAGAATATAAAGACTTTGGTAAAAAGAATATCGCCAGCGGAGCAACATTATATTTTGTAGTGGAGTCCGTACAATTAGATAGTTTTATTATAAGTTTAAAATTACTAAATACTGGCGATACTAATAGTGAGCGCCTTAAAGGCACCATATAGCAGCGGTAACAATGCTACTTCGTGGTTAAATGCGCTAACGTGTGTCGGTGTTTAAGGTATTATGTATTTTTTATTTACGGGTTATGGAAGGGGATCTTGTGACAGATTATTTCGGTTCTTGCTTGTGTGGCGTCGTGAGCTTTGAGGTAAAAGGTGAGTTTGATAGCTTTTATTTGTGTCATTGTCAGCATTGTCAAAAAGATACGGGTTCCGCTCATGCAGCAAATCTATTCTCACAGTCAGCTAAGTTGGTTTGGCAGTCGGGTGCAGATGCTGTAATTTCTTTTACACTTCCAGGAACAGATCACAATAAAACTTTTTGCAAGTTGTGCGGCTCAGCGCTACCAAGTACTCAGTTCCAAAATTTACTCGTTGTTCCTGCCGGCTGTTTGGATACTGAGATTTCTATCGCACCAACAGCGCACATTTTTTTATCCAGCAAAGCGACTTGGGAGAGGGTGTTAGGGAGCGTGCCCGAATTCGAGGGTCTGCCAGATTGATCTGCCATCATATAACTAGCCGTTGGTGGATACACCCACACTGCGTTTTGGCACATGGCATAGACAAGTGTTAATGTAATTAAGTATGAAACTCAACTATCGTCATTTTACAAGACCAGGGGCCAATTCAAAAGGAGCGACTTCTGTTCCCGAAGAATTTATAAGAAAGCCAAAAGTATTAAAAGCCATAGAGGCTTTTCAGTTTTTTGTGTCAGTTGGTTTTTTAATATCACTACTTTCTATTAAGTTTGGTGCTATATTTATTGGGTGCTTCTTACTTGGTAATTCTTGGTTGGCTTCCTCGCTGCTGTTAGCTACAGATAACTACAAATATTTGCATCTAGGATTTTTTTCAGGGCTTTCTAGTGTGTTTGTAGCAGTAATATATTTGGTTTTGATTGGCTTTAATTGGTGGGTTGTTATTGGGCTAGGCTTTGGTGTGTTGTATTTAGGTTTATTAGTATTACCAGCTAAAAATAAAAAATATTATAAATGGGCATATAGTCTCGCAGGCTAAAACCTTTAACAAGACCATGTTAGCCAGCTTTTTCATGGTCACAGAGTTATACGTTTTGAGTTAGAAGTATAAAATGGAAGTTAAAGTAGATATATATAAAAACAAAATGGTTCTGATTCATGGTGGTAAAAATATCACGGTTCAACCATCTCAGCCATACACCACCACGCGGCTTCTTGTTGGTACATTTTTACCTGCAGTCGATTGTTTAAAGGGTGGTCTTAAACAAATTGGTGCCACAGGTATATTTAAGTCAAAGCCCATACTTTATATTCAGGCACAAGAAATGACTGAAGGTGGTTTATCTGAAGTTGAGCAACGTTGTCTAAATGAATTAGGCTTTGCAGCAGGGGCGCGTAAAGTTGAGGTTGTGCTAAGTTAAATTTGGGCATTACTGATTACCACGGTTATTCTGCTGTTCTAATATTTTGGGGAGGTCTCCTTCTCCTTAAAATTCGATTAGAGATAAATAAGGTAATGTGTGGGCATTGCAGCACTAATCTTTATCATATAATGGCGTTCTCCACGGATAAAAAAATGAATATTAATTTTTGTCCTAAATGTGCTTATAAAGTTGAGCCATAGGAAGGGAGATCACACGTATGCAATGCAAACCCAATCACCTGTATTTATGGGGTTATACTCCATGAATAAAATTACTATATTATCGATTCTTGTGATTTTGTTTGCCTGTACAGATAGCGGTTACATAGCGAGTGACACTAGTAATAAGATATTGTCTCAGCTTGAAGCCAATAATTTTGAAAGCATTGATTTTTCTAGTTTCGCCGGTAAAGAATGGACTAAGGTTTGCTTCTTAGGTCCTTATAATGTGAATTCAGAAAAAGCACTGGGGTTTAGCTGGCACGTATCTGAATATACCGATGCACTAAATTCGGATGGTCACAACGTAATAGTATTTTCAACTGATTCAACTGTAATAGAGTATGTGGTTCACGCAAGGAGTCGTGGGGACTTCTGGACGTTATCTGGGCAGTGCTTGCCTCGCGATAAAGCCTTATTAATAAGAGATAAAGATAGCCGTAACGGGAGAAATTATGTTTTTAAAAAACATAATAAATAGCGCAATAGGGCAATTATTTTTAATTAAATATTTGCTGATTGGCTGGGAATGACATTTACCATAAGGAAATATCGTGAACAAAGTATTCAAAATTTTAGGCATCATCTTCTTGCTGATAATTATTTTATTTGCCGGTGTGGCTGCATACACTTATATGAAGTCCTCTGAGTACAGTAAGACAGCAATACCTTATATAAATGAAAAGATTCCTGAGTTATCTACTTGGGAGTCATCTGTAGCAAAAAAATACTTAGCTCCAGAGATTCTGGCAAAGACCCAAGATGCAGACCTTGAGAGGCTTATGCGTTGGTTCTCCAAACTAGGGAGCCTTAAAAGTATTGAAGAACCACAATTTATTAATGTGTCTTCTATTACAACAATTTCAAGTGGCCAACAAACTATTGTTACATATACGATTCTTGCACATTATGAAAAAGGCGATGCCACTATAACTATGAGATTATTAGAAGTTGAAGGTGGCTTTCAAATATATCAATTTCATCTTAACTCTAATGCACTTATTAATTAATCATGTCATAAGGAAAAATAATGAAGAAGTTTTATGAGGCCCCAGCGGGGAAAAATGATTGAAGTGCAGCCGGCCATTATGCAAGAGTCAATGGCTGCAGGCCAAGCGTGGGGGCAAAAGTTAGCCCTAAGAGTTTTAAATAAATACAAGGCTCAAAAGCAATAACAAGGCCACGTATTTAAACTGGCTGTCGGGGTCTATATTTACGGGGTTAAATGTACTAAACAGGAGTAGCCAAATTACTATAATATTTATTACCGCATTTATTGCGGCCATTGTTGGTAGTGAGTCAGGACATAGATTTAAAAAGGTTAAACGCTCTAGTTATGCAAAACTTGCTGTGCACTTTTGTTCTGGCTTTGGCGGTGCTTTGTTAGCCTTGGTCATTTTATCTAGAGTGACTAACTTTCAGTTGCCGGTGGCAATCCTAATAGGTATTTTTTATGGTTTTTTTATGGCAAATGCAAAGGTATATAATGAAATTAAGTAACAATAAATATTTAAGGTGCCAGCAAATCTGGTGCTTTAGCTTAGGGTGGTAGGGTAGAAAATGCCCCCTATAATTGGCATAGGTATGCTTGTAATCTCACTCTTTATTTGGATTTTATTGGTTTTAATTATCCATTCTATTATACAGAACCTTACAGGAGAGAATTTAGAGGGAACAGTTATAGGACAAGAGGAAAGGTGGGATGACCTTATCGTGTACTATCCAATTATTGAGTACTACTTCCTCAACACTAAACAACAATTTCAGTCGGCTATTTATGCCCATAAGCCATTTAGGATTGGTGATCAGGTTAAGCTGATAAGGCATGTTAATTCAGGAGAAGTTGAACGTAGTGATATAGGGGCGGCCTTTATGGGTGCAATATGTTTGTTGTTTCTTGCGCTATTATGGATGTGCTTTGGGCTTGTTATTGTGTTTCCAAATTTTACCTTTTACTAACAAATGCCGACATCAGAAAGACAGTTGGTTATCGCGTGTGTTTTTCGTTAAATAAGGCACAACACTCTATGGCTTTTTATGATTAGGTTTATTGTTTTTATATTATGTTTCCTTCTTAGTACTATGTTATGCATAGTGGTCGACCTGCAGTTTTTAGAGTGGCCATTTTCAAAAGAAAATAATTATTTTTTATTAGTTGTTAGTATGGTTATTGGTTTTTTGGGCGGTATGCCACTAATAGGATTTAATAATGCAAATGCCAAGCGCAGAACTGTTTTATCCATCGCCATAATTAGCTGCGGTACTTTTTTGTTTTATCTTTTCAACTTGGTTATTTTTACCATATAAGTCTATGCTTGTAACAAACAAGGCTCACTTTATTATCAGCCTTGTTAACATCACACAATAGATGCGAGTTTTTTATGAAAAGGATATGTTTTGTATTGTCTATGGTTCTAGTTTTTAGTGGTTATCTCACTAGTGCCAATAGCAGTGATCTTTATGTAGGAGAGTCTCGGGCAGATGTATTATTAAGAAAAGATACGTTTAATATAATAGACACTTTTGTTAAGGCAAATGGTTGCTCATCTATTAATAAGGTAGATACCAATGTTAAATATTACCAACCCAGTAGCGCTACTAAAGGGCATCAATGGGGGAATGAACTGTGGAAGGTGATGGCTTGTTCTCGTACTTACACGTTTGATATTAGGTTTGAAGAGGATGGTATTGGTGGGACGAATATATATGTGTCAATGGCGAAGTGATGCTAACGATAGGCGCAGAGATAGAAAAGTCGTTCACAGAGGCTAAATTATTATTATGATTAAATGTATTTGCCAGAACTATGAGTTAAATTATAAAGAGGTATTTGCCTTAGCGCCGGCAAAAGGCTCGAAGCCGCCAAGTATAAAATGTGTTGCATGCAATAAAGAGATACAAGCTACAAAAAAATCACGTGGGGTTTTTATCTTTATACAAATAATATTTTTTGTGGGATTAGGTTTTTTGGCATCGTATATTCTCCCTGCAGATAAAAGCATTTGGTTTATTGGTATTATCGCGTTAGGTTTGCTTTTTATCTATTTAATTGTTTGGCCTAGTGTAATAAAAGTAGAAATGCTGGCCATTGATAAAGGCTAATAATTTAGTGTGTCGATGTGTGATGTGGTTTTAGCTGTTTGTAGAGCTGTTATCTTATTGGTATTCTCGTTCTACAGTGTTGATGACCTTAGTTATTAACGTATCAAGAATAATATGTACTGCTATCGTTTTATCTGTATATATAAAATAACAACGTGTTTACAGGCAGGTCACCTGTTTGATTGACATTAGGGAAATATTAACGACAAATGGATAAAACAATGAAAAAATTATTTTGTGCAATGCTCATCTTGCTGTTGTCATCAGTAGCTTATGCAGGTGAAACACAATATAAGGATATGCCAACCTCCAGTATAGATAATGTATTTATACAGGTATTAGAGCAGTATTCTGAGCAATCAAAAAGTAGGCTGGCGCATTTTAATCAGCAGTTTCAGTCTAAAGAGGGGCGTACATTTTATGTGGTTAGCAAAATTTATCAGGGCGATATCTTTGAGCAGGTGTTTATACTTTTAAATGATATTACCGATGATTCGTATTTAGGAACCATTGCTAATAACCCTATGGGGAAGGTTGATTTTAAAGCAGGTGACGCTATTGAAGTTAAAACTAAAGATGTTGTTGATTGGGTTATTGTAAATACAGATGGAAGCGAAGAGGGTAATTTACAGGGCAAAGCTTTAGATTTGATTCAAGTGGGGCATGGGGCTTTTATATCTAAAATGACACCTAAAGATGGCGTTCTCTCAGAGTTTGAAGTTATCTCGGTATTAAACCCCTATACGAAGCAAGAGATAATAGACATAGTGCCGCAAAGTGTTCTTGATAACGTTGCTAATAAGGTAAAACTCATACACGGCAAAAAGCCATCTGCGGGTGACAAAGAGCAATACACGTACACAATTGTTCGTTTTCCTGGCTGGGAAATTATTGATAGTGCTAACAACAAGTAAAATATAGGCTAATAAAGGAATAGCTTGACATGAAAATTTTAATTATATGTTTAGGTTTATTTGGTCTCTTTGCACAGGCATTTAATGGAATGCTTTATTTAGGAATGGCTGTTGCATCTGTTTCATCTATTTTACTTGGTGCTATTTTATTTGCTAGACAGACTAATAAAATTATCGTGACTCTGGCTTTATTGATAATCGCAGGTTGTGTTTATGATGCATTTGCTTATTACACCTCATATCATTCACCGGGTAATTATTATGGTGGCTGGCTATGGTCAGTGCCAACGGTTGTCTGTTTATTGGTTATTCTTAAGGAGACGCTACTAGGCGGGGGTGATAAAAAGTAAACAAGGTTAAAGGCCTTCCCTATGCTTTAGGTTGTTTTAAGCACAACACAGAAGCGTTCACTTTTACTGCAGCGATAGCTAATAAAAGCGTTGTGAACATATTAAATAACATTTTACTGCATTACTCCGTATAAGAAATTGGTTAGTATTTAGGGAGATGTTATTCTCTATACAGCCTTTAGGAGACCGCTATGCATAATTCCCCCACCGTACCAACCGAAGTAGACTTTAGAGCAACTGCCCCAGATATTGAGCAACTACAACAGAACAATAAAAATGTTGCTGATAAATTTAAGGGGCCATTTGATCCAGCGCCTAATGTGTATGATCTCGCTTCAGGAACCGTTGTCAGCTGGAGGCTGGCTTCTGGATCAACTGTAGGGCGTGTTCCCGTGGGGCATTTTGAGTTTCCCACCGAGATGACAGAAACCCTGACAGTATTAGCTGGCTCTTTAACGATGGGTT
>CBDUPS010000030.1:0-9193 GCA_965369155.1 uncultured Spongiibacteraceae bacterium | reverse complement strand
GGCACGAACACAACCTGAGACTAATGGCTCAAAGCCTGCCTGAATTTTTCTTTTACCTGTAGCACTTAATGTGGCCAGTGTGCGGCCATGAAAAGACGACTCCATCACCACAATAGAGGGGTTGGTTATTTTTTTAATCTTATTACCGTAAAAACGAGCCAGCTTTATGGCGGCTTCATTTGCTTCAGCCCCGGAGTTGGCAAAAAACACACGCTCCATTCCCGAAACTTTGGTAAGTTTTTCGGCGAGTTTTTCTTGTTGCTCAATGCCATATAAGTATGAGGTATGTAACACCTTATGAGCTTGATCACAGATGGCTTGGGTAACCGCAGGGTGGTGATGGCCTAAGTTACAAACGCCTATGCCACTAATGGCATCTAAATAACGATTACCGTCAGCATCATAAAGCCAGCAACCTTCTCCTTTAACGAAAGAAACGGGTAATCTGCCATAAGTGTTCATAATGGAATGGCTCATACAAACAAACCTCTGTGAGATGTTATTAATAAGACTAATAAAAAAACGCAAAAAGGCAGCGCAGGCTGCCCAAGGAAAGGCTAATCATAGCGGTAAATTACCATAACCGCAAAGGTGAAAAAATCTAATCGTTGTAGGGTGATTATTAAAGGAAAACCTAGTAAAATAGTCAGAATTAGAGCGGTGTGTTGACACTACTATTTTGAGTCAAATAAAAGTGAGGTGAATGAGCTAATGGATATTATGGATACAATTAAAGAGCAAATTGAAGGCAATGATATTCTTTTGTATATGAAAGGTTCTCCTGATGCGCCGCAGTGTGGGTTTTCAGCTCAAACAGTACAGGCGGTGATGTCTTGTGGGGAGCGCTTTGCATTTGTTGATGTGTTAAGTAATCCCGATGTACGACAAAATTTACCGTTGTATGGCAATTGGCCAACATTTCCTCAGCTATGGATTAAGGGTGAGTTAGTGGGTGGTTGTGACATCGTGACTGAATTACATGAAAGCGGTGAGTTACAGCAGTTAATTAAAGCAGCAGTTAGTAGTGCTGAGTAATTAATAAAAGATTTTCAGGGTTCCTTTTTATCGTTGTTATGCCGTAAAAAATCTTTAGTAGAATAAAAATAGCCTCAATGTTGAGGCTATTTTTTTGTTTGTTAAATTGTCGCACTCTAAACTTGATACTAGAAGTAACTCGCCCTATACCCGATTCTGTAGTTAATCAAAGATCACATCAATATCGTGTTGCTGCCACCATTCTAGTAGTTGATCAATAGCGATAATAACCTGTTCATACTCATCATCGTAACTCACCAAGCTCTCTGAATAATGTTTGAGCAGGGTTTCTAAGGCTGATAGAGCTTGTTTTAAAGGCGGCACCTCGGTGTAGCAACAGACTCCGTGTATTTTATGAATTAGGGCTAATAGCTCAGGTATATTATTGTCTTGTTTTAACTGTGCTATTTGAGTTTTTTGTTCAGGTAAACTATTGAGTAAGCCACACAGCATATCTTTGGCTAAATCGGTTCGGTGGTTGGCTAAAACAAGAGACTGTTGAATATCGACAGGGTGGTTAACTTGAGATCTATTCAGTGTTTTTTTTGTGCGAGGTAATGGCGTTGATGTTATTGCGTGTGGCGTTTGTCCTGTCCATTTTTGTATAGATTGAATAAGCTGTTTTTCTACCAAGGGCTTAGCTAAATGTTCATTCATTCCCGCCTGCATCATTTGTCGTTGTTCATTTTCCATAGCGTGAGCGGTTAGAGCGATAATAGGTGTTTTTTGGTTAGGGCCTGATTTTCTAATTAGTTGGGTGGCTTCAATACCACTCATCTCTGGCATTTGCACATCCATAAAAATAAGATCAAATACATCACTTTTGGCTACTTCAACAGCTTGTTCACCATTTTCAACCGCAATAGTAACAACGCCCATATCCTCTAAAAGTGTGCACAATAATTTTAAATTTGCTGGATTATCATCAGCAGCTAAAATTTTAATTGATTGATTAAAATACTGCTCGGCTATTTTTTCGGTACGGTTTTTTTGCGGTTTACCTTCTAATACATAATTAATTTGCCGGTAAAGATTGCTGCTACTGATAGGCTTTTCAAGCCATGTAACCGGTAGTGCAGGGCCTTGTAGTTGGTTGACACTGGCGGTTGTTGCTAAAGCAATAATAGGTACTTGCGATAGTTTAAACGGCTGTAAAAACTCATTAATTTGCTGTGGGGTTTCACTTACAGGAAAATCAATAATAATAAGGTCTATATTTTCTTTAGAGTGATGGTTTTGAGAAAAGGGGGTAATGCTGGTAAAGCCAAGTTGCAATTGATGTATCAGAGCATTTTCTAATAAATTATTTTTAGAATAGTAGGCAATGGTTTTATCAATAATTTGCGGCTCGTGATCGTAAGCACCGGCTTCGGCATTTTTTAATGTGATAGCAACATTAAAACTACTACCTCTACCTAGAGTGCTATCAACAGTTATTTCTCCATTCATCGACTCCACTAATTTTTTAGTAATAACTAACCCCAACCCTGTACCGGTTTTGGGATTATGCTGTTCATCACCAATTTGCGAGAAAGGTTGAAAGAGTAATGTTTGCTCTTCATTTCGCATACCAATACCACTATCGGTAACGGTTATATTAAGCCTTGTTTCTTGATTGTTAATGGCTTCACTATAAAGCTTTACTTGTACAAAACCTTTATGAGTAAATTTAATCGCATTACTAATAAGGTTGGTTAAAATTTGCTTGCAGCGTAAAGGGTCACCAATTAATAAATAAGGAATAGACGGTGCGGCATCTAAAATAATTTCAATATTATTGTCATAGGCCTGCGGCGCTAGCATAGCAATGGTTTCATCGGCCATATCAATAAAATTAAAGTGACGACTATCTAGGTTAAGTTTGCCTGATTCTATTTTTGAAAAATCTAAAATGTCATTAATGATATTAAGAAGATTATCTGATGAGTATAAAATGGTACTAAGATATTCTTTTTGGCGTTGAGTTAAATCTGTTTTTAACAACAGGTTAGTAAAGCCAATAATGCCGTTAAGTGGTGTACGAATTTCGTGGCTCGTACGGGCAATAAAGTCTGATTTTACTTTACTCGCTTGTATGGCTTCTTTACGAGAGATATCGAGCTCTATATTTTGTATTTCAATGGTCTCTAAGGTTTCCCGTAAATCATCAGTGGCTTGTTCTATGTTTCTTTCTAAATCGTTGCGTACGGTATTAAGTTCTTTGCCTAAAAAAACAATATCATCGGCAATGCCTTTTAATGGACTGTCATCGGCCAAGGTAATATTGGAGATGGTTTTGTTATTTTTTATGGCTTTAAGGGCCTCCTGCACCGTTTCTAATTGCCTTAAGGCACGGCCTGCAACTGCCATGCCGACAAGTGCGGTAATGATAAAAGCCAAAATAATAGCAGCAATAGAGGCAATAATAGTTTGGTAGCGATAAATAAAAATATTATTGGTGCTGTACTCTACATCGATCCAACCAAGCAAGTGAGGTGCTTTTTTCTCGCTCATGTTAAAGGTGTTTTGTTGAGACCAAATCGGCTTGATAAAACGAATGCTTTCAGGGGATTTTAAGTGAGTGAGATTTTGTATTTCATCAAATGGTTGGGTCTTAGTTATCATGCCAGGGCCGGCATGAGCAATAATATCATGTTGTTTGTTTCTTATTGATACCGCCCGAACATTGGGTTGCTCTAAAATTGCTGAGGCGATTAGCTGTAAATCATTTTGCTGTGCTTTTTGTAAAGGCACTTGCAGATTAAGTGCGGCAATAGCCAGAGTGGCATTGGCTGAGGAATTAAGTTGTTGATTGATGTCGGTAATACGCATTGCCGCCATAATAGATGCGAGAACTACAGCAGCGATAAAAGATGGTAAAATACCTAACAATAAAAAAGAGCGTTGTACTTTGGTTTTATTCATGATGTTTACGCAGTATTAAGCTAGATGTCATGGTAGACAGGCTAGCATGATAAAAACCATTATCATACGCTACTTTTAACCTCCGTAAATATTGATGTAAGGCTGACTTCTTATGAGTTTCCCCACGATAGAACAATTTATTGGTCATACCCCCTTGGTTCGTTTACAGCGATTAGGCACCGCTAACAATAATACGATCTTGGTAAAATTAGAGGGAAACAATCCTGCGGGTTCAGTCAAAGATCGTCCGGCATTATCAATGATTACAGAGGCCGAGAAGCAAGGGGCAATTAAAGTAGGTGATACGGTTATTGAAGCCACTAGTGGTAATACGGGTATTGCATTGGCGATGGTGGCGGCTATTAAAGGGTATAAACTAATATTGGTAATGCCTGAGAACGTGAGTGAAGAGCGAAAAATGGTGGTGCGCACTTATGGGGCACAATTAATTGAGGTGACAAAAGCGCAAGGAATGGAAGGTGCCCGTGATGTAGCAGAACAACTGGCTAGAGAGGGTAAGGGCTTGCTGCTTAATCAGTTTTCTAATAAAGCGAATCCTTTGGCTCATTTTCAAACGACAGGCCCTGAGATATGGCAGCAGAGTAATGGCAAGGTGACTCATTTTGTTAGTTCGATGGGCACAACGGGCACCATTATGGGCTGCTCTCGGTATTTAAAGTCGGTAAATTCTGACATTAAAATTATAGGATTACAGCCAGCAGATGGCGCCAGTATCCCTGGAATTAGACGCTGGCCAGAGGCATATTTACCCGATATTTTTGAAAAACAGCGGGTTGATCGAGTGATTGATATCAGCCAAAGTGAGGCCGAAAGTACAATGTTGGCATTAGCAAAACAGGAAGGTATTTTCTGTGGTGTTAGCTCAGGGGGTGCTGTTGCTGGGGCATTAAAAATAGCCGCAGAGGTTGAGAATGCAGTTATTGTCGCCATTATTTGTGATCGAGGTGATCGTTACCTCTCCACAGGAATCTTTACCGATGTGGGTAAAGAATAAAAGTAACCAATAGAGTTTATATTTTATGGTTCAAGTACGGAAACTTTGGCCGCTTAATGATGATGGTAGTGTTGATATTGAGCAGTGGCTGGATCGATTAGTTTTAGGTAATAACCCTTTAGCACGTCAGGTGTTGTATCGAGCCTGTGTATTAAGTCAGGCGAGCGAAGCCGTTGCCGTTGCCTCTGATCGCATTTGGTCTACCGGTAGCAATAGTTTTTTAACCGGTCTTGAAATGGCCGAAATTCTTAATGAATTACATTTAGATGAAAACACATTAGTTGCAGCAGTACTTTATCGGTCGGTACGAGAAGGAAAGTTACCGCTAATTAGTGTAGAAGAGCAGTTTGGTCAATCTGTAGCCAAACTCATTGATGGTGTACAACAGATGGCGAATATTACTCAGCATAATAAAGAAGATGCTGAGTTGGTTTTAGGGCAGCCAGAAACACAAACCGATAAAATTCGCAAAATGCTAGTGACTATTATTGATGATGTGCGCGTTCCGTTAATTAAACTGGCTGAGCGTACTTGTGCGATACGTGCAGTAAAAGATAACGAAGACAAACGCTACACAGTTGCCAGAGAAGTGGCCGATATTTATGCCCCTTTAGCACATCGTTTAGGTATTGGGCACATTAAGTGGGAGTTAGAGGATTTATCGTTTCGCTATTTACATAATAATGATTACAAACGCATAGCAACATTGTTGGGTGATCGCCGCCTTGATCGAGAAGACTATATTCAAGCCGTAGTGGCGTTGCTGCAAAAGCAAATTGGTGACTTGAGTATTGATGGTGAGGTGTTTGGTAGAGCTAAACATATTTATAGTATTTGGCGAAAAATGAAGAAGAAAAACATTTCATTTGAGCAAGTCTACGATATTCGTGCGGTACGTATTTTAGTGCCTTCTGTTCAAGATTGTTATGCGGTTTTAGGGGTTGTTCATTCCCAATGGCCCACTATTCCTAATGAATTTGATGATTATATTGCTAACCCAAAAGAAAATGGTTATCGCTCTTTGCATACGGCTGTTGTTGGCCCTGAAGGTAAAGTATTAGAAATACAAATTCGCACTTATACCATGCACGAGGAAGCTGAATTTGGTGTGTGTGCCCATTGGGAATATAAAGGGGCAGATGGTGCAGCCGGTAGCCAAGGCTATGAGAAAAAACTGGAATGGTTGCGTCAGGTTTTAGAGTGGCATGACGACATGGGTGAAAGTAATTTTGCCGAACATTTAACCCATGATGTGGCACAAGATCGGATTTATGTTTTTACCCCTAAAGGCCATGTGGTGGATTTAGCCGCCGGGGCAACACCGCTTGATTTTGCCTATCAAATTCATACTGAAGTAGGGCATCGTTGTCGTGGGGCAAAAATTAATGGTCGTATTGTGCCATTAACCTATACCTTACAAATGGGAGAGCAGGTAACGGTTATTACCGGTAAAGATATTGAGCCTAATAGAGAGTGGTTAAGAACTAGCTTACATTATGTAAAAACCTCTAAAGCTCGGGCAAAAATTAAAGCATGGTTTAAGCAGCAAGATAAAAGCAAAAACATTGTTACCGGAAAAAAATTACTTGATAAAGAGTTAAGTCGCCTAGCGTTAAACTCCTTAGATTATAAAATGATTGCCGAGGGGCTATCCTTTGATTCTTTAGATGATTTATACGCTGCTGTTGGTTCGGGTGATGTCGGTGTTAGGCAAGTTCTCAAAGTGGCACAGTCCGCTTTAAATGGAGTAGAAACCGAACAATTTGAATTAATGCCACGGAGCGAAAAAAGTACCTCTACAGAAGCGAAAAGTGATTTTCGTTTTAGTGGTGTGGGCAATTTATTAGCTCAAACCGCTAATTGCTGTAAACCTTTGCCTGGGGATTCAATCGTCGGTTATGTCACGATTGGCCGAGGAGTAAGTATTCACCGAGATGATTGTAATAATTTATTACAACTACAGGAGCAAGAACCCGAACGCATTATTAGCGTTGATTGGGCGCAAAGTTCTCACAAACGCACTACTTATCCAGTTGATTTGATTATTGAGGCCTACGATCGCCCTGGATTATTAAAAGATATCTCTACGGTGTTGGCTAATGCCAGTATAAATGTCACCTTTAGTTCCACGCGCACCTATGCAGAAAGCAATAGTGCCACTATGCACCTTACGGTTGAGACACAGGGCTTAGATGAACTTGTGGTGGTGCTTAAATCGATTAACCAATTGCCTAATGTTATTCAAGTGATGCGACAGAAGAGTATGTGATGATAATGGATAAAACAGCAGCGTACTCATTGGAAGATTTACTCCAGCTCATGGATCACTTACGGGATAGCTCTTGGGGTTGTCCTTGGGATAAAAAACAAACCTTTACCAGCTTAATTCCCTCAACTATTGAAGAGGTCTATGAGCTGGTTGATGCCCTTGAAGCAACAGACAATGAGCAGATAGCAGAAGAGTTAGGTGATGTATTATTTCAGGTGGTTTTTTATAGCCAATTAGGCAAAGAGAATAATGCGTTTTCTTTTCATTCAGTGGTTGATCGCCTAACTAAAAAACTATTAAGACGTCATCCCCATGTGTTTGCCGATGGCACGTTATCTTCTTTTGCTAATCATCAGAACCTACCAACCGACAGGGCTATTGATGATAGTGATATCAAGCAACAATGGGAGGCGATAAAACAGCAAGAGCGGCAAAGTAAATCGCAGTCAAAAGTCTTAGATGATATTCCTAAGGCTTTTCCTGCATTAACCCGTAGTCAAAAGTTACAAAAAAGAGCCTCGGCCGTGGGTTTTGATTGGGATAGTGTTACAGAGGTACTCGATAAAGTAGATGAAGAAGTTACAGAGCTAAAAGAAGCACTACAACAAAACAATACAGCGGCAATAAAAGAAGAATTAGGCGATTTACTTTTTAGTATCGTAAATGTATGCCGATTTTTGTCAGTCGATGCTGAGTCGGCGTTAAGGCAAAGTAATACAAAGTTTGAGAAGCGTTTTCAATATGTTGAAGCACAAAGTCAAAAGCACAATATCACCCTAGATAAGACCAACCGTAAAGTAATGAATGATTTTTGGGATGAGGCAAAAGCCAAAAAACGGTAGGTGTTTTATGTGGCTTGCTAGAGTGCCACAGATCACGAAACTCTTGCTCAGTTAAGGGTTCCTGTGTAAGGTATGCGACTCTTTTTAGGTAGAAAATCAAATTAAAGGCTAATCTTTATGAGAGTTATTTTATTAGGCGCCCCAGGGGCAGGTAAGGGTACTCAAGCTCAATTTATTATGGATCAATATAATATTCCGCAAATTTCCACTGGAGATATGTTAAGGGCAGCAGTAAAGAGTGGCTCAGAGCTTGGCAACAAAGTTAAAGACGTGATGACCAGTGGTGAGTTGGTGTCAGACGATATCATTATTGCTTTAGTAAAAGAGCGCATCAAAGAAGACGATTGTAAGAATGGCTTTTTGTTTGATGGTTTTCCACGCACTATTCCTCAAGCTGAAGCATTACAGCAAGCAGGGGTTGTTATTGATGCTGTGGTAGAGATTGCCGTAGAAGATGAAGAGATTGTAAAGCGTCTTAGTGGTCGTCGTGTGCATGATGCATCAGGTCGTGTATATCATGTTGTTTTTAATCCCCCTAAAGTAGAAGGATTAGATGATGTAACCGGTGAAGCATTGGTACAACGGGAAGATGATCAAGAGGCAACGGTACGCAATAGACTTAATGTGTACCATGAGCAAACAGAGCCATTAGTGGCCTTTTATAAAAACCAAACAGGCACTGCCGCACCACGCTGTGTAAAAGTAATGGGTGTCGGTTCGGTTGATTCAATTAAAGACGCTATTTTTACTGCCTTAAAGTAATAAAAATAGAGTATAAAAAAACCTCCTTCGGGAGGTTTTTTGTTTATAGCAAGGCAAAAAAACAAAAAGGTGTTTTTGTTAGGCTTTGTATTTACACTTGCTATTAAAACAAGCGAG
The DNA here is from genome assembly GCA_965369155.1 of uncultured Spongiibacteraceae bacterium. Classification (GTDB taxonomy): domain Bacteria; phylum Pseudomonadota; class Gammaproteobacteria; order Pseudomonadales; family CBDUPS01; genus CBDUPS01. The sequence continues at coordinate 249 of CBDUPS010000030.1, read as the reverse complement.
TCATTTAGTTAACAGTCACTTAAAGAGTCAGTGGAGATCTAATGAATAAAACAGGGGTGCTATTAATAAACTTAGGTACACCAAAAACACCTGATGCAAAAGGCGTAAGAGATTTTTTACGGTCCTTTTTGTCAGATCGTCGCGTCGTTGATATACCGCCATTACTTTGGTTGCCAATTTTATATGGCATTATTTTGCCATTACGTGCACCTAAAATAGCCCCAAAGTATCAATTGTTATGGGAAGAAT
>CBDUPS010000029.1:0-9268 GCA_965369155.1 uncultured Spongiibacteraceae bacterium | reverse complement strand
TCAGATATTGCCTCCCGTTATAATGTCTCGGTTAGCCAGTTACGCTCTTACAACAACTTAAGTAACGATACTATTTGGGTTGGGCAAAAATTAAATATTCCTTCTTTATAAAGACATTCTATGAGCCGTATACAACAGTTAGACCCCCGTTTATCTAATCAAATTGCCGCAGGTGAGGTGGTTGAACGACCTGCCTCGGTAGTAAAAGAATTATTAGAAAATAGTCTTGATGCCGGCAGTAAAAAAATTGAAGTGGTTGTAGAGGCAGGCGGTACAAAATTAATTCGTATCCGTGATGATGGCGGCGGTATTGATAAACACGATTTACCTTTAGCATTAAGTCGTCATGCTACCAGTAAAATTAGTTGCCTAGAAGATTTAGAGGCTGTGGCGACATTAGGTTTTCGTGGGGAAGCATTAGCCAGTATTAGTTCGGTCTCTCGTTTAACACTCACCACATCAACAGGAGAGGCGGGTTGGGAAGTACGCACTGAGGGTCGTGATTTACAAATCTCTATTACGCCTGCAGCGCATCCTCAAGGTACAACGGTTGATGTGCGTGATTTATTTTTTAATACCCCAGCACGGCGTAAATTTTTGCGTACCGAAAAAACTGAATTTAATCATTTGTCAGAAGTGGTAAAGCGTCAGGCACTCTCACGTTTTTCGGTGGGCTTTACGTTGCGACATAATCAAAAAACTATTTTTTCGTTACCTGTTTGTCATACCGAAATAGAAAAAGAAAAACGCGTCGCGCAAATATGCGGTAGTAACTTTATTGAAAACAGTATTACGGTGTCTGAGAATCGTAGTGGTTTACAATTGCATGGCTGGGTTGGTTTGCCAAACTGTTCCCGCAGCCAAGCAGATTTACAATACTTTTTTGTTAATGGGCGAGTTATAAAAGATAAATTAGTCAGCCATGCTATTCGGCAGGCTTATCGCGATGTTTTATATCACGGTCGTCATCCAGCGTTTGTTTTATATTTAGAAGTTGATCCAGCTATTGTTGATGTAAATGTCCATCCAACAAAACACGAAGTACGTTTTAGAGATGGACGAACGGTACATAACTTTTTATTTAGTACGTTGCATCACGCATTGGCGGAGGTTAATCCGGAGCAACAATTACAACGGCAGTATCAAAGTGCTGCGGAGCCATCACATAATAATAATCCGCCAACACAAAGCTTTATGGGTTTATCTCAAAGTAGCGTAGCCCATAATACATCAGGCAGTACATTAAATACTGCGGGGCAGGCTTCTTTTAAAAGTAGTTATAGCCGTGACGCCATTGATCAGCAAATACAAAATTACGGCAAGCTTTATTCAAGCGATACGTCTGCTGTGGAAGAAACGCAGCATCAAGCCAACGCAACGGACATTCCTCCTTTAGGCTATGCCTTAGCGCAACTTAAAGGTATTTTTATACTGTCGGAGAATAGTGACGGATTAATTTTAGTTGATATGCATGCCGCTCATGAGCGCATTACCTATGAGGGTTTAAAGCAGAGTAAACAGCATCAGGGAATTCAAACACAACCCTTGTTAGTGCCACAAACATTAGCGGTAAGTGAAAAAGAAGCGGACTGTGTAGAAGAAAATCAACAACTGTTGCAAGAGTTAGGTTTGGTGGTGGAACGAATGGGGCAGGAGTCATTAGTGTTACGACAAATTCCTGTTATGTTGCAAGGGGCAAATGTAGAGCAATTATTACGTGATGTAATTTCAGATCTTATTGAGCACGGCACATCAGATAGAGTACAAGAGCATCAAGATACAATGTTATCAACCATGGCTTGCCACGGATCGGTAAGAGCGAATCGCAGGCTTACGCTACCTGAGATGAATGCATTATTACGGGATATGGAAGCAACTGAGCGAAGCGGTCAATGTAATCATGGTCGACCAACGTGGGTGGCATTTTCTTTAGCCGAGCTTGATAAGTTTTTTATGCGTGGGCAGTAAGTAACGTCTTTTGTTTTATGGCGACCTATTGCGTCGCCTTTTTTGTTTAAGGTAGGAACATAAAGGGCGCAGTGATAGGCTAAATAAACTTAAGGAGTCCGTGATGCTAATGGATAAATTTAAAGATGTACCGGTTGAGAAAGAGACTAAAGTTATTAGTCGTAAAATAATAAAGCTAGACACATTAGAAGCTCAGCATGAAAAATGGAGATGGGACGGTATTACCGCCCAGAGTATTGTTTTTGCAGAAGCAGATATTAAAGATCAAACTGAAGAGCAATTAATCATATTGATTAAAGCCAATATAGAATTAGCAGAAAATGCAGATATTACGATTTCCAGAGATCGTAACGGTTTTGCTTTCTTTAATTTGTATTAATTAAACTATAGAAAATAAATAAACTGACTCAGAGCAATAGAATGCTAGCCGTCTATCTTTCTTTTGCTCTGGCTTTTTTTATAACATCATAAGCCACTTGAATTTCTTGCGAACGTTCGGTAGCCGCTTTAACAGCATTCTCTGGTAGGCCTTGGCCTGATAATTTATCAGGGTGATATTGGCTCATTAGCTTACGGTAAGCCTTTTTAACCTCAGCATCGGTGGCGGAAGCGTCAACCCCAACGGCAATATATGCTTGTGCTAATTCATCTTGTGATGTTTGCCCACGGCCTTGATGGGAATAGTATTGCCCGCCACCTTGTTTAAACGTATCTTGTGCTTTAATCATTTGTAGTAGTTTTTCAAAGGCGATGCTGTTGATGCCCAGGCCTTCAGCTATTTCCCGCAGTACTTGTTCCTCTGCGGGGTCTAACACGCCATCCGCAAAGGCTAGGTTAATTAAATACGACAATAGCATTTGTACTAAATTACGATTAGTGCCACATAATGATTTAAAAGCCGCTAATGTTTCGGTTGCGGTAAAGTTGCTGGCAGAACCTTTTTTAAATAAATCGATGGCTTTACTACGTTGATCAGAGGATAAGCCCATTTCATCAATGAGCTTTTCGGTAATGGCAATTTCAGATTTGCTTATACGCCCATCGGCCTTAGCTAAATAACCTAATAACGAAAAAGTGGTATCAAAAAAGCATTGCTCTATTGCTGCTCGTTTTTGAGGAGTTACTTGTGTTGCACGATTTTTATCAAACCCATGTCCAATAAATATCGCTACGATAGCTAATAAAGGACCGCCAATTAAAAAACCAACCACACCACCAATTACCTTGCCCCACATAAAAAAATACCACCAGTAAAATAATAAGGCGGTAAGTTTACCAGTAACTAGAGGCGAGTAATAATGCTATTGGCATTTAATGGCAAAAAACCAATTGGCGTTGTTATGGTTTTTGTCCACCACATAATACGTCGGTGACTTTTTCAGTATCCATATATTCTTTTAGCTCTAGTAACTTTCCATCTTTAAAGGTAAATAAAAAATGATATTCGTTAGCGTAGTGCTTGCCAGAGATATGCTTGCCAGATGATGTGGCCTCAACTGCAACACGGTTTTCTTCGGCGGTCATACTTAGAATGTTAAATACTAATCCATCAGGGAAGTTTTCAAATATTCCCCCTGCGGCGGCTTGTATTTGTGCTTTGCTATATTTTCCCGAGATAAGAGTGTGACCTTTTGTCCACACATAACCTTCATCGTGGTAAGCATTGATAATGCCGTTTACATCTGCAGCGTTCATATCGTTAAAAAAATCAGTTACTTTCTTTTTATTCTCTTCAATAGACATTATAAAATCTCATTGTTATAGATAAGCTTTTACTACTTGTTCAATGGTAGCTTTTATTTGATTGGTGCTGTAATTAAGCGGTGCGTTTTCAGGGCTGTAATGAATAGTAGTATTTCTTCCCGCGTATAAAATGATGTCAGGGAGCATGGGGTGCTCTTCCGTGCTTACTGATAATGTTTGTGGGTTGCCTGCCACCTTGCAAAATAATTCAAAGTAGTCTTTCCAACTGATGTTTTCATCACCAATTAAATAAGCATGGCCGCACTGGCCTCGTTCTAATGCCCCTTCAATGGCTTCTGCTACTGATTGCGCACTTATGTGATTAACACCACCTGCGGGGGCAACTAATGGTAGTTCTTTTATTTTTCCGGCACAGTACTGTACTAGTGCTTTTAGGTGAGGTGCTGCTACATGATTAACGTGGCCAATAATAAAAGGCGCATTTAACGAGCAAACACAAAAGCTATCATCACTCATGGCACGAATGGCTTCATCAGCTAAATGGCGAGATTTTACATAAGCGCTTGTATTAATTTTATCTGGGGCAACTTGTGGGTAATAACTGCCGATATAGACTGCTCTTTTAATACCGGCTTGTTTTGCTTTGTTAAAAAAATTCGGAATGGCTTGGGTGTTCGCCCGGGTAAAAAAATTGTCATCTGTCTCGTTTTTAGGTTGCTGGCGCAAATCAGCCCCTGCGGCAAAAACCAGCCAATCAAAACCACGTAACGTATCTATACTAATATCATCATTAATGTAGTCGCCTTTTATAAAATCAAAATTTATTAATTCTGGGCTGTTTGTTTTAGAGCGAGACATTAATGTAATGCGGTGTCCTTGTTTGGCTAAATGTGTAGCTGCAGTTGCGCCAACAAGACCTGTACCACCAACAATTAAAATATTCATATGTTTTTCTAACTAAAGGAGTGATTATTGTTATTAAATGGCAAAAGAGTTAACGATAGCATATTCTTAAGAGTTCAGATAATGGGCTATTGCGTTGTAGTGCTAATTGTTATTAAGTTGTTAGAGTGTTTAAATATACAAGTAATATTAACTCCCCATTAAGGTGTGTTTGTTAGGTGAAAATGATAAAGACATTATTAGTTTTTATGCTGTGTTTGTGTTTTCAGCAAGCATTTGCAAGTGATGTTTCTTTTTCTGATTACACTCATGCTAACGACGTAGATGTTTATTTTGCTGCAATGGCTAATACAAAAGATAAAAGCCTAAAAAACCATCAGCTAATGACTCAAGATATATCTTTAATGCACAGTACCCATTCTATGCAAAACCAATCGTGCTGTGAAATGCAGTGTAAGCGTTGTGCGAGCGGTTGTTTATTTATCAATGTAGATACTACCTTTTTAATTACAGCACCCAAGCGTATTTTTGCCGCTACTTATTTACCGTCTTTTCCCCATCAGCGGGTAAAGGTTTTCTTTCGTCCCCCCATTGTTGCTTAACCTAGGATAAGTGCGTCTGTTATTTGTGTTAAGAGCAAGTAATAGAGGTATCGCAGGTTATTTTTTCTGCCAAAACAGCAGATGAATTCACTATTTTTATTTTGTGAGGCAAACGATGAAACGCTCTAGCAAACAATTATTGCAAACGAATGTATCAAGGCGTCATTTTGTTATGGGGATGGCAGCAGGTGGAACATTACTTGGCTTAGGTATTAACCCACAAACTGCATTAAGCAAGCCTGCTAATACAAAGGCACTATCCACTTTAAAGGGGAAAGTGTTTGACTTAACTATTGATTACTTGCCGGTTAATTTTACCGGTAGAGAACGCATAGCAACCGCTGTTAATGGCTCAATACCGGCTCCGGTATTACGTTGGCAAGAAGGTGAAACAGTTACCTTAAGGGTGACAAATAATTTATCGGTTGATAGCTCTATACATTGGCACGGCATTATTTTACCGCCAAATATGGATGGTGTGCCAGGGCTAAGCTTTGCAGGCATTAAACCTGGGGCAACGTTTGAGTATCAATTTTCAGTGGATCAAAGTGGCACCTATTGGTATCACAGCCATTCGCAGTTTCAGGAGCAAACAGGTTTATATGGCGCGATTATTATTGATCCGAAAGAGCCTGAGCCTTTTGAATTTGATCGTGAATATATTGTGCAGCTATCGGATTGGTCCGATGATTCACCGGAGCTTATTTATGCCACGTTAAAAAAGATGAGCCATTACTATAATTTTCGTGATCGTACCGTGGGTGATATATGGAAAGACATTGTTGATAAGGGTTTGATCAGCACATGGAAAGACAGAGCCATGTGGAACAGTATGCGGATGAGTGACACCGATATCGCCGATGTAAATGGTTATGCCTATACTTTTTTAATGAATGGCATTACCCCAAAAGAAGGCTGGCTGGGGTTATTTAAAGCGGGTGAAAAAATACGCTTGCGGTTTATTAATAGCGCGGCAATGACGATTTTTGATGTTCGAATCCCAGGATTAAAAATGACGGTAGTGGCAGCTGATGGGCAAAACATTCAACCTGTTGAGGTTGATGAGTTTCGCATTGCTACCGCTGAAACTTACGATGTGATTGTCGAGCCTGATGGGAAGCAGGCTTATACTATTTTTGCCCAGAGTATGGATCGCACAGGTTTTGCTCGCGGTACGTTAACCCCTAATGAACATTTACAGTCTGTTATTCCGGCTATGGATTATGCTCCGACATTAACTCATAACGATATGGGAATGGCAGCCAGTATGGGGGCTGCCCATGGGGATATGCATCACATGAATACGCCTCATCAATCTGATGAGATACACCATGCAGCTACAGAGTTTGGGCCGCAAACAGATATGCGTGTGGCTACGGCTGCTAATGGTTTACATGATCCGGGGGTGGGATTAAGAGATCATCAACAGCGTTACGGACGTAGAGTGCTAACTTATGCCGACTTGCGTAATCTTTATTTAAGTAAAAAAAGGGCACCCACCAGAGATATAATATTGCACCTTAACGGTAATATGAGTCGTTATATTTGGACTATTAATGGGGTGAAGTTTGCTGATGCCGAACCGATTGTTTTAACTTACGGCGAGCGGGTTCGGTTTACCTTAATTAATGACACTATGATGACTCACCCGATGCATTTGCATGGTATGTGGAGTGAGCTAGAGGTGGAGGATGCAGACTATCAGCCACGTAAGCATACGGTTATTGTTCAACCAGCCTCCAAAATTCGTTTTTTAGTTACAGCGGATGCTATTGGCCAATGGGCTTTTCATTGTCATCTGTTGTATCACATGCCGGGTATGTTCCGTGCCGTGCATGTAGTTAAGGAGGGTGCATGATGAATAAGTATTTTTTAAAAATTTATTTTTTATGTGTCGCCTTTTGTTTTTCTTTGCCACTGTATGCGGATATGCCCGATGACCCATTGCTTGGAAAAATAATGGTGGATAGGTTTGAGTTACAAAACAATCATGGGGATAGCTCCCAGGCTTTTGAGGCAGAGGGCTGGCTTGGTAAAGATCTTAATAAGCTATGGTTTAAATCAGAGATTGAGCGCACAGGTGGTAAAACAGAGCATGCTGAATTACAGCTTCTTTATAGTAAGGCGGTGGCTCCTTACTGGGATATGCAGCTGGGTGTGCGTAAAGACTTTCAGCCGTCGCCAAGCCGCAGTTGGGCTGTTATCGGGATAAAGGGCTTAGCGCCATATTATTTTGACGTAGATGCCGCATTATTTGTAGGTGAGGCTGGTAGAACGGCTTTTCGTTTACAGGTTGAGTATGAGTTACTTTTTACCCAGCAGTTAATTTTATCCCCAGAGTTAGAGGTAAACTTTTATGGGCAAAATGATCGTACTTTTGGTCTGGGTTCTGGATTGTCGGATATGACAGCATCTTTAAGATTACGCTATGAAGTTAACCGAAAAATAGCACCCTATATTGGCGTGAGTTGGGTGAAAAAATATGGCAATACAGCGGAGTTTTCTAAGTTGCGAGGTAATGACGTTACAGATTCCCAGTGGGTCATAGGGTTACGGTTTTGGTTTTAATCTTTATGTGAGGGAGAGATAAGGGCTTATCTCAATAGCATAAAACAAAGCATTGCCTTACAATTTGCCCCCTATTTGTTGAGATAAAAGTGAATATTATGGTTCGAATTGCAGTAACAGGTGCCGGTGGGCGCATGGGTAAAACATTAATTGAGGCTATTGCGCAAACAGAGAGTGCCCAGTTAACTGCGGCTATTGAGCGCCCAGAAAGTTCTTTGTTGGGTGCTGATGCCGGAGAGTTGGCAGGTGTTGGTAAAAATGGCGTAGCGGTTGTTGCCGATTTATCTTCGGTGATTAATGAGTTTGATGTGCTGATTGATTTTTCTATTCCCTCGGCAACGTTACGTAATGTGGCTACCTGTAGCGCTAATGGTAAACGTATAGTTATTGGTACTACGGGGTTTACTGCCGATGAAAAGCAACAACTGCAAGAACAAGCGGCTAAAAATGGTGCGGTAATGGCGGCCAACTACAGTGTTGGGGTTAATCTGTGTTTTCACCTTTTGCACACTGCTGCACGAGTTATGGGTGATAGCAGTGATATCGAAATTTATGAAGCTCATCACCGCCATAAAATTGATGCCCCATCAGGCACGGCTTTACGCATGGGTGAGGTAGTGGCTGATGCCTTGGGTCGTGATTTACAAAAAGTAGCGGTTTATGGTCGTGAAGGGCAAACCGGGGCACGGGATAAAGACACCATTGGCTTTGCGACAGTAAGGGCTGGGGATATTGTTGGGGATCATACGGTTATGTTTGCCAACGAAGGTGAGCGGGTAGAAATTACTCATAAGGCCAGTAGTCGTATGTCGTTTGCCGGCGGCGCGGTTCGGGCTGCGGTTTGGCTTACCAGCCAGCCTGCGGGTTTTTATGATATGCAAGATGTGCTGGAATTGCGCTAGTCAGCTATTTTTTTGTAAAAAAGATAAAACCAGTGGTGCTTTACTTTACTTTGTCATGGACAGGAAAAGGCCATTTTCGTACAATGTCGCCCTAGCCGAGGGGCATACCCATTCCGGGGCTCCCGAATAACAGTTCAGATTAACGAGGATTTTTTTTGCCAGCGAGGTAGCGTTTAAGTACCTCGCTTTTTTGCGAACTCGTGGACTGCCCAATACCGCAACTGGAGGACGCTTTGACTGTACCTGCGATTTTAGCTTTAGAAGACGGCACATTATTTCACGGCATATCTATTGGTGTTGATGGAATATCCAGTGGAGAGGTTGTTTTTAATACCGCATTAACCGGTTATCAGGAAATTCTTTCTGACCCATCTTATACCCAACAAATAGTCACGCTGACGTACCCGCATATTGGCAACACAGGGGTTAACTCAGAAGATAATGAAAGTGATAGCGTACGAGTGGCGGGGCTAGTATTCGAGACTTACCACTGGTAGCTAGTAACTTTCGTTGTGAGGCAACATTATCTGAGTACCTTGTAGAGCATAATATTGTGGCAATTGCTGAAATTGATACACGGCAATTAACCCGTATTTTGCGGGAGAAAGGGGCTCAAAAGGG
>CBDUPS010000028.1:0-9278 GCA_965369155.1 uncultured Spongiibacteraceae bacterium | reverse complement strand
AGATTGACTTTAGTGAGTTGTCAGCAGACAACATGGGAGCATGGCCTTTTGCATTAAAAACAGTGATTTGGATCGCTTTATTTATTGTGGTGTGCTTTGCAGGGTATAAGCTTTGGATCGAAGAAAAAACGGTTACGCTAGATAAGGCAAGCCTCGCAGAGGTGTCTCTGAAGTCTGATTTTGAGAAAAAGGCTGCTGATGCCGCTAACTTGGAAGCTTATCGCAATCAGATGGAAAAAATGGACGAGATGTTTGGTGCTTTACTAAGTCAGTTGCCGGGAGAGACAGAGGTTCCTGGGTTGCTCGAAGATATTTCAAAGTATGGCGAGGCTAACGGCTTGGCTTTATCCGAGATAATGTTGAAGGGCGAAGTTCAGAAAGACTTTTATATTGAGTTGCCGATTGATATCACAGTCAAAGGGACTTATCACGACATGGGCGCCTTCGTCAGTCAAGTATCCAGTTTGCCACGTATTGTGACATTACATGATTTCTCTGTTAACCCAGATGCTACCTCAGGTGAGCTCATTATGAAGGTTTTAGCAAAAACCTACCGTTATAAACAAGACAAAGAGGGTGGTGTAAAATGAAAAAGTCTGTAAGAACTTTTGCCCTGCTGTTACCTTGTGCTGTTTTTTTGGCAGGTTGCGCTGGTAATAATTATGAAGATTTAGATGAGTTTATGGCTGAAGTTAAAGCTCGGCCTAAAGCTCCGATTGACCCGATTCCATTGTTTGCTCCTTATCGCCCTTTTAGTTACGGTGCTACAGCAAAGCGTGCACCTTTTGAGAAGCCGATACCTGTAACAAACGATATTGTCGTTAATAAAGGCCCAGCGGTTGAGCCTGATTGGGATAGGTCAAAGGAATACTTAGAAGATTTTAATCTTGAGTCATTAGCTATGGTGGGTACTTTATCTAGGGATGGAGCCTTGTGGGCTTTAATCGATGATGGAGTGGGTCGTGTACATATGGTTCAGACAGGTAATTATATGGGACGTAATCACGGGAAAGTCGTTGAAGTTACTGAGAGTTACCTCTCTGTAGTGGAGATTATTTCAGATGGTGAAGATTCCTGGACTGAGCGCCCAAGAACGATGGCTCTGAAAGAGAGTGAGTAATTCCACGGAGAGAATGATGAAAACAAAAATAACTAATAATCAGAAAAAGGTCGGCTTTGAGTCGCAGAAAAAGGTGGTAAGACTTATGAATACTCGCTCTTTAGTGGCGTCTTTAATATCAGCAGTAGCGGTTCAAGCTTATGCAGGTGATGTAAATTTAACAGGTATTGATTTTGCTTCTTTACCTGGTGGTAAACTAGAAATTCGTATGGATTTTGATGGCACTCCTCCTGATCCTAAGGCTTATACGATTGAGCGCCCTGCGCGTATTGCTTTAGATCTGCCTGGTGTTGATAGCAAGCTAGCAATGAAAAAACACCCACTAGATATGGGTAACGTACAGAATATCCGTGTATTAGATAGTGAAGAGCAAGACCGTACACGGGTTATTGTTGAGTTAGTTGAGTTAACTTCATATACAACATCTATTCGTGGTAACAGCCTATTTATTGATGTCGGTAATGATGGTGTAAAAGAATACTTAAAAGAGCCGCGTACTGTTGCAAAGCAATTAGTTGATGATGCTGAGAAGGCCGTAGTTGGTTCTGGTATTAAGGCTATTGATTTTCAGCGCGGCAGTGCCGGTGAAGGTCAGGTTGTGGTAACTCTTGATGATCCTTCTGTTGATGTTGATGTGCGTGTAGAAGGCTCAAAAATTAAAGTTGTTTTTCTTAATACACCAATCGATGCAAATTTACAGCGTCGTTATGATGTAAGTGATTTTGCTACACCGATTACTTCCATGGATGCTGACTATGTTGATGGTGCAACGAGCATCGAGATTAGTCCTACTGGGGAGTATGATTATCTAGCTTATCAAACCGACAATACATACGTTGTAAGTGTGAAGCCTTTAACAGCAGAAGAAGCTGAAGAGAAAAGACGCTCTTTTGATTATGTTGGTGAAAAACTAACACTTAACTTCCAAGATATTGAAGTGCGTTCGGTTCTTCAGTTAATCGCAGACTTTAATGACCTTAACTTAGTAACTAGCGATAGTGTTACTGGTCGTATTACGTTACGTTTAGAAGATGTGCCTTGGGACCAAGCTTTAGAGTTGATATTAAAAACCAAGGGCCTTGATAAGCGCCAAGTGGGTAATGTATTGATGGTGGCTCCTGCACAAGAAATTGCAGAACAAGAGCGTCAAGAGCTTGAGACCAAAAAGCAATTAAAAGAGCTAGCACCATTACAAACTGAGTTTATAACTGTTCGTTATGCGAAAGCGGCTAATATCTATAAAATCTTTGAAGATGAAACTAAAGATAAAAATAAGGATCAAACTGAAGGTTTGCTGTCTAGTCGTGGACGAGTCATTTTAGATGAAAGAACCAACTCTTTAATTATTACCGATACGGCAAATAATATTGAAGAGATACGTCGTTTAGTACAGCGTATTGATAAGCCTGCTCGTCAAGTATTGATTGAGTCTCGCATTGTTATTGCTAGTTCAAACTATCTTGAAAATATAGGTATTCGTTGGGGTGGTTATACCAACCATTTTGGTAGTGATGGTATTACCACTGTTTCAGGTAACAGTAATACTTTTGTAGACGTGATTAACTCTTTAAGTAGTGCTACAGGTAGTACTAATGCCATTAACTTAACAGATAGTATGGTTGTAGACTTGGGTGTTACTGATACAGGTTCGTCTTCTCTTTCACTTGGCTATGCTAATTCCAAAATGATGATTAATGCCGAGCTTTCAGCCTTAGAAACATCGGGCCGTGGTGAGGTGGTATCTCAACCTAAAGTAGTAACAGGTGACAAGCAAAAAGCCTTTATTCGTTCTGGTCAAGAGGTTCCATACCTAGAGGCATCATCCAGTGGTCGAGCGACTATTAAATATAAAGAGGCTGTATTAAAGCTTGAGGTTACACCTATTATTACACCAGATGATCGAATCTTGATGGAGTTATCAATTAATCAGGACTCAGTTGGTGACTTTATTCAGGGTGAGCTAGGCTCTCAGATTCCAATTATTGAGGTTAATGAGGTGCAAACAACAGCATTAGTATCTAATGGTGAGACGATTGTTCTAGGTGGTGTTTTTAGAACCAAAGAATTGGAAACAATTATTAAGACACCATTCTTAGGCGATATTCCTTACATTGGCCGTCTCTTTAGAAATGAGCGTCAAGATCAAGAGAAGCAAGAAATCTTGATTTTCATAACCCCTAGAATTTTAGCAGATACACTAATCGATTAAATTTTAGCTTGCTGGAATTTTATGAAGCAGTTGAGACGGGTATTTTTAGTCGGCCCCATGGGGGCCGGCAAAACTACCATAGGTAAACACCTTTCTTCCGAGTTATCACTTCCCTTTTTTGATTCAGACCGAGAAATAGAGCGTCGTTGTGGTGCTGATATTGCTTGGATTTTTGATGTGGAAGGTGAGGCTGGTTTTCGAGATAGAGAGCACCAAATGTTAGCGGAGCTCTGTAAAGAAGAGGGCGTCATTGCTACCGGTGGTGGTATTGTGCTGCGGGAAGATAATCGCGAGTTGCTTGCACAGTCGGGAATAGTCGTATATTTAAATACGTCGGTGCAGCAGCAAGTCGCTCGAACACAAAAAGATAAAAAAAGACCCCTCTTACAAACTGATGAACCAGAAGGTGTTTTGGCTGATCTAATGGTGCAAAGGGGACGTCTTTATCAAGATGTTGCAAGTTTTATTGTTGATACCGACTCTCGTAATCCTAAGGTAGTTGCTAAAGAAATTGCTGATAAAGTCCATGCTTTATCGGACTCTATACCTTAATATACCCCCTTTCATTCTTCGCTGTTAACCTTTTATCGTCATGATATTTTTGGGGTATTACTATGACTGAGTTGCAGGTTTCGTTAGAAAAACGCAGTTATCCTATCTGTATAGGTACTAATCTTTTAACAGAGAATTCTGATCGTCTAGCCTCTTGGGCTGGCAATGAGATTATGCTGGTTTCAAACGAAACCGTAGCACCTCTTTATTTGGCTTCTGTTAAACGAGCCTTTGAGGGGAAAAAGGTTTCAGAGGTTATCTTGCCGGATGGAGAGGAGCATAAAACTCTTGCGGTTTTACAATTAATATTTGATACCTTGTTACAAGAGACACATAGCCGACATACGACCTTAGTGGCAGTAGGTGGTGGTGTGGTTGGCGATATGACGGGCTTTGCAGCTGCTTGTTATCAAAGAGGAGTTAAGTTCATTCAAATTCCAACAACGCTCTTAGCTCAGGTTGATTCTTCAGTGGGAGGGAAAACGGCGGTTAACCACCCACTAGGCAAAAATATGATTGGAGCCTTCCATCAGCCCCAAGGAGTGTTAATTGATATCAGTACCTTAAAAACCCTACCGGCGAAAGAGTTTTCAGCCGGAATGGCTGAGGTGATTAAGTACGGATTAATTCGAGATATTGAATTTTATGAGTGGATTATAGAAAACAAAGAGCTGATTAAGTCTGGGGACGAGACGGTTCTTATACAAGCTATTGCTCGATCTTGCGAAAATAAAGCCGATATTGTGTCAGAGGACGAAAAAGAAACAGGTGTTCGAGCTATTTTGAATCTAGGGCATACTTTTGGTCATGCCATAGAGGCTGAGATGGGCTATGGGAATTGGCTGCACGGTGAAGCAGTGGCTGCAGGAATGGTGATGGCATTAGCATTATCCGCAAAGCTGGGACATATTGCCCAAAGTGAAGTCGAAAGACTAAAAGCACTTCTACAGTTTTTTGATTTACCTGTTAGACCCCCTGAGTCGATGAGTGTGGAAACTTTTTTTCAGAGGATGGCTGTAGATAAAAAAGTGATTGATGGGCTTTTACGGTTGGTGATTCTAGAGAAGGTTGGTCATGCTATCGTTGTTGATGGGGTTGAAGCAAAAATGATAGCTTCTGTTATTGAAGCCGGCTAAAAAAGTTAGTTATTTATTTGTTCAGTGGCATTCCTGTGTGTAAAATGGCTCTCCCGTTTTTTTTGCTGTTCGCTAAAATCCTCGGCTTTTTTCTTAACCTTTTGATTTTAATGAACTTATGGAATCCATCTTATGCGATCAGGTCTCTATCATCCCAGTGAGTTTAAGGATAACTGTGGCTTTGGCTTAGTTGCCCATATGGAAGGCACAGTTAGTCATAACTTATTAAAAACCGCTATCGAATCATTAACTTGTATGACACATCGTGGTGGTATTGCCGCTGATGGGAAAACAGGTGATGGCTGCGGTTTATTATTACAAAAGCCTGACGCGTTCTTGCGTGAGGTAGCATTAGAAAACTCAATTACCTTGCCTAAGTTATATGGCATCGGTATGGTTTTTTTAAGTCAAAATACTGAGAAATCGCACTTCGCAAAGCAGACGCTTGAACAAGTACTTGCTGCTGAAGGCCTTGATGTGCTTGGCTGGAGAGAAGTTCCTGTTGACCCTTCTTGCTGCGGCGAGATTGCATTACAAAGTATGCCCTCTATTGCTCAGGTATTTGTTGGGTGTAAAGCTCTTGAAGAAAAAGACTTTAATGTACGGCTTTTTATTGCCAGAAGAAAAGCAGAAAAAGCCCTTAAAAGTGACGAAGATTTTTATGTGTGCAGCCTGTCTAGCCAAGTGGTTTCTTATAAAGGCTTGATGATGCCGGCAGACTTGCCCGTATTTTATAAAGATTTAGCAGACCCCCGGTTACAAACTGCTATTTGTGTTTTTCATCAGCGATTTTCAACTAATACATTACCTCGCTGGCCGCTGGCGCAACCCTTTAGATTGTTAGCTCATAACGGTGAAATTAACACCATTATGGGTAACCGCAATTGGTCTGAAGCCCGAACTAATAAATTCACCTCTGAACAATTAACTGATCTTGCAAGCATTGCACCATTGGTGAACAGAGACGGGTCAGACTCATCTAGCTTAGATAATATGCTAGAAGTATTGCTTAATGGTGGTATGGACATGTTCCGTGCTATTCGAATGGTGATTCCACCAGCATGGCAAAATGTTGAAACCATGGATGCAGATCTTAAGGCATTTTATGAGTACAACTCCATGCATATGGAGCCGTGGGATGGCCCGGCGGGAATTGTATTAACTGATGGCCGTTATGCAGCCTGTTTGCTTGATCGTAACGGTTTACGGCCTTCTCGTTATGTCATCACTAAGGACGGCCTTTTAACCATAGCCTCTGAAATTGGCACATATCGTTATAAGCCTGAAGATGTGGTTGAAAAAGGCAGAGTAGGTCCTGGGCAGATTCTTGCAGTGGATACAAAGACAGGTAAGGTTTTACATACTGACGATATTGATAATCTATTAAAGACTCGTCAACCTTATAAAAGATGGTTGCGAGAGAATGCTTTTCGTATCAGAGGACAGATGGTTGAAAGTAGCTTGTTGGATCTTGTCCCGGCTGAGCAACTTAATACCTATATGAAATTGCATCAGGTGTCTTTCGAAGAAAGAGATCAAGTGTTAAGACCTATGGCGGAGAATGGTCAAGAAGCGGTTGGCTCTATGGGTGATGATACCCCTATGGCGGTTTTATCCCGCAAACAACGCTCGTTACATGATTATTTTCGCCAACAGTTTGCTCAGGTTACTAACCCGCCGATTGATCCGTTAAGAGAGTCCGTGGTGATGTCTCTAGAAACGTGCTTAGGGGCAGAAAAAAGTGTGTTTACTGAAACCCCAGAACATGCCAAGCGGGTTATCCTTAACAGTCCAGTATTATCACCATCTAAGTTCTTCCGTTTAATGCACTTAGATCGTAGCGACTTTCAGCACGAGAAGATTTGTCTTGCCTATAACCCCGAAGCGCTTTCTTTGCAGCAGGCATTAGAGAAGGTTATTGATCAAGCTGAGGCGGCGGCTAAAAACAATAAAGTGTTATTAGTGCTTTCTGACCGAGAAATTGGAGAGGGCAGTTTATTAATTCCAAGCTTAATGGCTACCGGTGCGGTGCATCATCGCCTTATTGATAAAGGCTTGCGTTGCAATACTAATATTATTGTTGAAACCGGCACAGCTCGTGATTCACACCAAATGGCTACATTATTTGGTTTTGGTGCCACAGCGGTATATCCCTATTTAAGTTATAGCGTTTTAGATGATTTGATTAATACTGGGGAAATCATTGGCACGACAGGCCAAGTATTTAAGAAATATCGTAAGGGCCTAAACAAAGGTCTAATGAAAATACTATCAAAAATGGGTATTTCTACCATTGCTTCTTACCGCGGTGCACAGTTGTTTGAGGCCGTAGGTTTGAGCGATGAAATTACCAATTTATGCTTTAAAGGGGTAGCGAGTCGTATTGGTGGTGCGAGTTTTGCTGACATAGAAGCAGAAGCAAAAATCATAGCGTCTATGGCATTTATGATACGCAAGCCCATCGCCCAAGGTGGATTGTTAAAATATGTGCATGGTGGCGAATATCATGCTTATAACCCCGATATAGTGACCGAATTGCAGCGTGCGGTGCAGCATAAAGATTATGCGGCCTATAAACGTTATGCCAATTTGGTTAACACCCGCCCTGCGGCCACACTTCGCGATTTATTAGCGGTTAGAGGCGGCAGTAGTATTGATATTAGTGAAGTTGAGCCATTAGAGGCTATCTTTCCTCGGTTTGATTCAGCAGGTATGTCTTTAGGGGCCTTATCACCGGAGGCGCATGAAGCATTGGCCGTAGCAATGAATCGCTTAGGTTCTCGTTCTAACTCTGGTGAAGGTGGCGAAGACCCACAGCGCTATGGTACGGAGCGCATGTCTAAAATAAAACAGGTTGCCTCTGGCCGTTTTGGTGTTACCCCCCACTACCTTGTTAATGCGGAGGTACTACAGATAAAAGTCGCCCAAGGGGCAAAGCCTGGGGAAGGTGGACAGTTACCCGGTGGCAAAGTGAATGCGTTAATTGCACGGTTGCGTTTTTCTGTACCGGGAGTTACGTTAATTTCGCCGCCGCCACACCATGATATTTACTCCATTGAAGATTTAGCCCAGCTTATTTTTGATTTAAAGCAGGTTAATCCTACCGCATTGGTATCGGTAAAGTTGGTCTCTGAGCCTGGGGTAGGTACTATCGCAGCAGGTGTGGCAAAGGCTTATGCCGATCTAATTACTATTTCAGGTTATGACGGTGGCACAGCGGCAAGCCCACTGAGTTCTATTCATCATGCGGGCTCTCCTTGGGAGCTAGGCTTAAGTGAGGCGCATCAAGCGTTGCGCTCCAATGGCTTGCGCCATAAGGTTCGAGTACAAACCGATGGTGGCTTAAAGACAGGGCTTGATGTCATTAAAGCGGCTATTTTGGGTGCAGAGAGCTTTGGTTTTGGTACTGCCCCCATGGTGGCATTAGGTTGTAAATATCTGCGAATTTGTCATTTAAATAACTGTGCTACCGGTGTAGCTACTCAAAATGAACATTTACGTGATGAGCATTTTATTGGCACGGTAGAGATGGTAACCAATTTCTTCCATTTTCTTGGGGAAGAAACTCGAGAGTGGCTTGCCTTTGTCGGCGTGCCCTCTTTAGAGGCATTGATAGGCCGTACCGATCTACTGGATATCTTGCCTGGTGGTACATCGAAGCAAAATAACCTTAATTTACAACCTATTTTGTTTAATGACTATGTACCTGTTGATGCACCGCATTTTTGCTCTGAGCCTAAAAACGTACCATTTGATAAGGGCTTAACGGCTGAGGCTATGTTAGAGACTACCCGAGAGGCCATCACCAGTGGCAAAGGGGGAGAGTTCTCCTTTACCGTAACCAATTGCGATCGCTCAATTGGTGCCCGTTTATCCGGTGAAATTGCCCGTCAGCATGCTGCAGGAGCAATGATTGATACGCCGCTAGTATTACGACTTTCAGGCACTGCAGGGCAAAGCTTTGGAGTGTGGAATGCTGAAGGCTTGCAGATGTACTTAGAAGGTGATGCTAATGATTACGTGGGTAAAGGTATGGCCGGAGGAAAGTTAGTTATTTATCCACCTCGCTGTAGTTCTTTTGCCTCACAGAATGCCACAATTATTGGTAACACCTGTTTGTATGGTGCAACGGGTGGAGCATTATATGCCGCAGGCTGTGCTGGGGAGCGCTTTGCTGTACGAAACTCAGGTGCTATGGCAGTGATTGAAGGGGCTGGGGATCATTGTTGTGAATACATGACCGGTGGTGTTGTCACGGTAC
>CBDUPS010000027.1:0-9498 GCA_965369155.1 uncultured Spongiibacteraceae bacterium | reverse complement strand
TTTGTCCAAGATGGGCAAATTGTACTGAATATATCCCCTTCAGCTGCCATGGGTTTATCCCTTGAGAATGACTGGATAACATTTAATGCGCGTTTTTCTGGTACTCCGATGAATGTATCTATTCCAACGGCAGCGGTTATGGGTATTTATGCGAGAGAAAATGGCCAGGGTATGTTCTTTGAAGTGGATGAAGATCCTGAGCCAACACCGACAGGGCCAAAGCCTGTTAAAAGCAGCCCCACTCAAAAGCCTGCAGAGAAAAAACCGAATAAAGGCAAGCCTTCATTACAGATAGTGAAGTAGCTTGTTACGCTTTTACTGGTATGGTTTTTTTCTTGTACTCACATAAATCAACAATTAAACACGAATCACACTTAGGTTGACGGGCGGTACAAACATAGCGACCGTGCAAGATGAGCCAGTGGTGTGCGTCTTGCAAAAATTCTTTAGGAATATTTTTTATGAGCTTGTCTTCTACTTGTCTTGGGGTTTTTCCCGAGGCGAGTGGAATACGGTTTGCGACACGAAAAATATGGGTATCAACGGCCATTACAGGCTCACCAAAGGCTGTATTTAAAACAACATTGGCGGTTTTACGCCCAACTCCAGGCAGCGCCTCTAAAGCCTCTCTATTATGAGGAACCTCTGAGCCATGTTCCTCAATTAAAATTTTACAGGTTTTTATAATATTGCTGGCTTTGCTATTAAATAGGCCAATCGTTTTTATATAGTGCTTTAGCCCATCGACACCTAGCTGATAAATAGCCTCCGGGGTGTTGGCTACAGGGTATAACTTATCTGTTGCTTTATTAACGCCAACATCCGTTGATTGGGCGGATAAAATTACCGCGATAAGTAATTCAAATGTTGAGTGGTAGTTTAATTCGGTGGTGGGGGTAGGGTTAGCTTGTTGCCAGCGAGTAAAAATTTGCCGGCGCTTCTCTTTATTCATGTTTTGTACCCATAGCCTACTATTTATCTTACCGGATAATAACGACAGCGTTGCAGTGAAGCAAGGCTGTTTTATGCTGCTCCCCAATAGTTATTTTTAACAAGAGATATCATCACCGTTACTATTTTCGACGATGCCGTTATGGTTTTTGTCGATAGCTAATCGAGTACGACCGGCTAATGAAACAACGACTTGTCGAATATGGCGTTTATTTGCCGACTTCGGTGGGCAATAGGTAAAAGAACCAAATTCGTTAGCATAGCCCTTTGCATTATAGCGAAAGTAGGGGCGCTTACCTGAACCCTTCCAAAGCATTGAGCCATGACCGCTTAACGTTAAAGAGGCGAGCAATGGCTCTTCTATATCGTGTATAAAATTGTAATTTTTATCGATAAATACAATCATATTATCATCAGCATGCCACTCGGATTTGCATGAGGCATTATCACTAACACCGCAGAGCGTGACATTTTGATTGATGGTAACTGCTTTGGTACGAGCTAAAGCTAAAAGGTGTAATAGTTGATGGATGTTTTTATCAGCTTGACGTTTTTCTAGTGAGTTATTTAATGTAGGGGCGGTTAAAAACAACAAGATACTAATAATAGAGAGCGTGATTAATAGCTCTATCAAAGTTAGTCCACGGTTCGCTTTTAGTGGCAACGTTAGGTTCATAGGTTTCTCTTTTTATATTAAGAAAAGAAACCTTACGAGTATCGGTAGGTAAGTGAAATACGCTATGTAGGCTAATTGTGTAAGAATTTTTAATCGATATTAAGCTTTTTTAACCGGTAACGTAGTGAGCGAAAGCTCATACCAAGTCGTTTAGCAGCAGCCGTTTTATTCCAACGACATTCTTCTAAGGCTTTTTCGATCATAGCTCGTTCAATAGATTCTAAATACTCTTCTAATGAAAAAGAGCCCTCGGGGGGCAGTTGAGTTAAATCGTTAGTAGCTGAAAGGCTTTCTTTAACTGATGTGTTTTTAAGGTTTTCTTCTTTTTGAATAGCGGGGGAGCTTTTTTCAATATTATCAATAAAGGCCAGATCATAATCATCAATACAATTGTTTTCAGCTAAAGTAAAAGCACGCTCTAAAATATTTTCTAGCTCTCGAACATTACCGGGAAAAGAATGTTGTCTTAAACGCTGTAGTGCTGCGTCGGTAATAATGGGTTTTTCAAAGTCAGCAGAAAGCGCAAGTTTGTTTAATAAGTGTTCGGCAAGCAAAGGAATATCATCTTTTCTGTCACGTAAATTAGGGACAGATAATTCAATAACATTGAGGCGATAATATAAATCGCTACGGAAGCGTTCTTTTTCTACCTCAAGATTTAAATCTTTATGAGTGGCACTTAAAATACGCACATTAATGGGCTTTTCTGCACTGTCGCCCACAGCCCGTATCGCTTTTTCTTGAATAGCTCGGAGCAGTTTTACCTGCATAACTAAGGGTAAATCAGCGATTTCATCTAAAAATAATGTGCCGCCTTCCGCGGCAGCAAATAGACCTATTTTATTGTCAGAAGCGCCGGTAAAACTGCCCTTTTTATGACCGAAAAACTCACTTTCCATTAACTCAGAAGGGATAGCGCCACAGTTAACGGGAATAAAAGGGCCATTATGCCGAGCACTATTAAGGTGTATAAGTCTGGCGACTAACTCTTTACCACTACCGGATTCTCCTGAAATATAAATAGGAGCTTGGCTACGGGCGAGCTTTCGAATTTGTATTCGTAATTTTTCAATAGCTGGGGTGTTACCTAAAAGTTGTATGCCATCTGAAAATAGTGTTTCTTTTGGTGTGGTTTCTAATTGAAAAGCACTTTTAATTAGCTCCCGTAAATTTTTTAAATCGATGGGCTTGGATACAAAATCAAAGGCGCCTGCTTTTAGTGCCGCAATGGCAGTATCAACACTACCATAAGCCGTAATCATTGCTGTGGGTGTATCAGGGCAGTTTTTCTGTATGTATTCAATAATATCAATACCGTTGCCATCAGGTAGTTTCATATCGGTGAGACATAAATCAAATGATTTTTTTGAAAGTTTATTTTTTGCAACTTCAACATTTTCTGCGGACTCAGTATTAAAGCCCATCCGGGAAATAGTAACTTCTAAAAGTTCTCGAATATCGGATTCGTCATCAACAATTAATATATTTTTTTCTGACATAATTTTCTTATTTTTTGCGTAATAATTTTAAAGAATAGCATCGTATTAAAAGGACTCTAATCGCTTTTTAGGGTGAGAAAAGGTAATTTGAAAGCAACTCTCCCCTGTACTTAGGGTTTTATAATGTAAATTAGCATGATTAGATTCACATAATTCTTTACTTAAATAAAGCCCTAAACCAGTACCTTCTTTTTCAGTTGTGAAAAAGGGCTCAAATAGATTTTTCTTTTGCGCCTCAGTGATACCGTGGCCTTGATCAATGATTTGTAAAACGGGGCTGCCCGAATGTGAGTATTGGGTTACTTTGAGTGTTATTGTTCTTTTGCCGGTTACTTTTTCACTATAACGCAGGCCGTTATCAACAAGGTTATTAACTATTTGGGATAAGTGGGTGGCGTCAAAATTAACCGTAATATTACTATCATCACAGAGTATCGTTATATGGTTGTCATGACTTTGGGATGCGAGGTATTGCTGTTTAAATACATGTAGCCACGAAGATAAGGATATTTTTTTAGGATGACTTTGATTACGACGGGATAGTTGCAAAATATTATCGATGATCTGGTTCATGCGCCATGTATTTTCTTCAATAATATGTGCCATTCTTTGTTCTTCTTTATTCAGCACCTCTGACTCATTTAATAGCTGAGCGGCATAACTTATGGCACTTAATGGATTACGAATTTCATGGGCAATACTGGCGGTAAGGCGACCTAAAGAGGCAAGTTTGATTTGCTGAGCTTCTTTGGCTATCTGGCTATTATTTTCTAAAAAAATTAAAACCGCGTTGTTATCATTATTAGATAATGCGGCAAAATTAATCCGTAACTCAGCACTGTTATCGTTTTCTTGGAAAGGTGGAATAACTTGTAGAGAGTTTTTTCTCCATGTTAGTAAGTGGCTAGCAATTTTTGGGGATATTTTTTTAAGGGGAGTACCAATAAGGTGCTTGCTACCTGTGTAAGAAATAAGTTGTTTCGCGGCTTGGTTAATGGTTTCGATATTGCCTTGTGTATTAACAACAATAATACCGGTTTGCATGCGCTGCACAATAAACTGATTAAGTTGTGATAATTTTTCTGCAGTTTTAGCACTTTCTTCGGCGAGTAACGTGCTTGCTCTTAAACGCATTGAAACAGCTCTGAACACAGCAGCAATAATAAAAAACATTAACCCGTGTAAACCTGCTGAAACAAAGTTTACATGTTCGGTGCTTTCATAAAGGTAGGTGAAGATGGTTTCTGTTAAAACGCTTACAGTGGCTAATGCGGCAATTAAAAATGCCAGTTGGCGATTTAATAGAATGCCACTAAAGGCAACAGCAGATGCGATTAATGTGGCATAGCCTGTGTTAAGACCACCGCTGGCATGCATTAATAAAGTGATGGCAATAATATCAATAAATAAATTAGTAAATACACGCTGTATACTAATGGAGATATTAAATATCAGCAGGGCTATAAAGTTAACAATGGCAAAAGCTAAATAGCTGAATAGGGTGTAATTAAACAGATTTATATTATGTAGCCCTAAAGTAAAATGGCTATATTGAGCACCACCTAAAAAAATCGCTAAAATTAATCCAGCCAGAGCCAACCGGTAATAATTATAAACCTTTAACGGACCCTTATTAATTTCGATTTCAGTGGGCGTCAGTATTTTTACAATAGACATAATTTATGAGTGGTCTCTATTCCAATCTTGTAAATGTAGTGTGCCACAAAAAAACAAATCTTTTTCACTCACGGCAGAATCTTTAGGTATGTGAACTTTACATTGAGCGCATTGCACCATTTCGTGTTGCTGGTGGGTAGACTCTATAGGGGGGGTGGTGCTTTTAGAGCGGTTTATAACGCGCCAAATAATATAAATAACACCAAGTAATAAAAAAAGTCTAAATAGTAGTAAAAACATTGAGTACTCCTTGCATAATATCGTTCTCAGTTTAGCTGAGATTGAGTTATTTTGGGGAAAAACAATCAGGTATAATGTGACATTGTTTGAGATTAAGAGGGTTGGTAAATGTCTGAATTAAAAATCACCGCAGCGCAAGTAAATCCTGTAGTAGGTGATATTCCAGGTAACACAGCAAGAGTGTTAGCTGAGGTAAAGCAGGCATTGGCCTCTTTTCAAAGTGATGTGGTTGTTTTTCCTGAGTTGATGTTATGCGGTTATCCGCCAGAGGACTTACTGCTGCGCTCCAGCATGAATAAGCGAGTGAGTAACGCATTACAGCTTTTATGTGAGGAGTTACCTCGGAATGTTTTTGTTGTGTTGGGTTATCCGCAAAAAAGGGAGCAGGGTTTAGCTAATACCGTGGGTGTACTTTATAACGGTGAAATTATTGCTGAATACGATAAACAGGTACTACCTAATTATCAGGTTTTTGATGAGGCCCGTTACTTTACCCAAGGTAATACTCCTTGTGTTGTGGATATGAATGGTGTGATGGTGGGGTTAACTATTTGTGAAGATATTTGGCACGAAACACCCAGCCTCCTTGCCAAGAGAGCAGGTGCTGAGCTTATTATCAGTATTAACGCCTCACCTTTTCATCAAGAAAAGCAAATTGACCGTGCTTACCATTTACAGGAGCGGGTTAAAAAAATAGGGTTACCCATACTGTATGTCAATATGGTGGGGGGGCAAGATGAGTTGGTTTTTGATGGTCAGTGTTTTGCTCTTAATAAGCAAGCGTTATTGGTGATGCAGGCGCCTTTAGCGGAAGAGGGGCTTTTTTCTGTAATTTATCAAGCCGGTGATTTACAGCAAGGTACGGTATGTTCTACCAAGAAAAACACCTTAGCTGATATCTATAAAATATTAGTACTAGGATTAAAAGATTATGTGCAAAAAAGTGGCTTTAGTAGCGCCATATTAGGCTTATCTGGGGGTATTGATTCAGCTTTAACGTTGGCAATAGCGGTGGATGCATTAGGGAGCGATAAAGTAACCGCAGTGATGATGCCTTATCGCTATACCTCACAAATGAGTTTAGATGATGCTAAGAGTGAAGCGGATGCATTGGGTGTGAGTTATAAAACACTAGCCATTGAGCCTTTATATAATAGCTTTATGGCAACATTAGCTGATGAGTTTGCAGGTTTTGAGGCTGACTTAACCGAGCAGAATTTACAGGCTCGTATTAGGGGTGTTTTGTTAATGGCACTGTCGAATAAAAAAGGCCCACTGGTACTAACAACGGGTAATAAAAGCGAGATAGCGGTTGGCTACTCTACGTTATATGGGGATATGGCCGGTGGCTTTAATATACTTAAAGATGTGCCTAAAACATTGGTTTATGCGCTGTCTCGCTATCGTAACGAGTTGTCTCCGGTTATTCCCGTAAGAGTGATTGAACGCGCACCCTCAGCAGAATTAGCCCCTGATCAAAAGGATGAGGATTCTTTACCACCTTATGATGTATTAGATAAAATTTTGCATCGCTATATTGAGAAAGACGAAAGCGCTAAAACTATCATTGAAGCAGGCTTTTCTGAAGAGGTCGTTTTACGGGTGGTTCAATTGGTTGATCGAAATGAGTATAAACGCCGACAAGCCCCTATTGGGCCGCGGATTAGCCAGCGTGGTTTTGGTCGAGATCGGCGTTACCCTATTGTTTCAGGTTGGAAAGCGGGTACTTAATAACTAAGCTTACATGTATTTTTTGTTTTTGCTGTATTCAAATTTAGGGGGTGCCGCTCTACCAAATACCCCAAGTGTGGCAATTTCTAACCAGGTTCGTTTGTCGGGGTTATATTGAGAAATAAATTGCCCCTGTTTATCGAGAGTAGGGTAATCGGGGTAGTTAGTTTGTAATACCAGTAAACTATCTTGCGCCAAATCATCTAAGCCTAAAACTAAATAAGATTGCACCATAACTGCTAAAGCATCAGAAACAGCGGGGGTTTGTTGAAAGTTTTCTACAATACCTCGCGCCCGTGCTGCTGCTGCCACCCACGCTTTTCGTTTTACATAATAATTGGCTACGTTTAATTCATGCCATGCCAATACATTACGCAGATAAATCATTCGAGCTTTGGCATCAGGGCCATACTCACTATTAGGGAAAAACTGTAGAAGCCGGGAAAAGTCGATAAATGACTGACGGTAGTTAGAGGGATCTCGACTAGAGAAGTCTTTTTTCAGATAGCGATCAAAAATACCTTGGCCTGAGTAAAAGTTAGCTAAGGCTTTTAAGTAAAGAATGTAATCGGCATTGGGGTGCTGAGGGTTTTGGTTTAAGAAGCTTTCTGAGGCGACAACAGCTTCATCATATTTATAGCTTTTAATGTAAGCATAAATCGCTTCAATTTTTGCCTGCTCTGCATAGGCGCTAAACGGGTAGTGGATTGCTAAACGCTGATACTCTCTAATGGCGATTGTATAATTGCCCCCATCGAGCTTTTTACGAGCCATTTCGTATAGCTTTTTTTCACCTAGCTTTTCAGCTAATTCCTCGTCTTTATTGTCTGGTGTGCTACAGGCGCTTAATAACACCATGACACACAGCAAAAACAAAAAGGTAAGTTTTTTTAACGAGATGTTGGATACAGGAAACAAAGACGTGATACTCATAACAATATAATACGCTATAAATTAAAGGGCTATTCTAACGGTACTCATCAAAGAGATAAACCAATGACAGGTTTTTATTTTGATTGCTGGGTAATTACAAAGCTTTTGGTGCGTTACGGTGGCTGGATAGCTGTTGGGTGTGGTGTTTCTTATAGATAAACGCTAGTTATTTTAATAGCACCTGTTTCATCTTGGCTCTTGGAGCGTTAGTTGTTGGGCTAGCATTGCGGCTGCGTTACAATCATTACAGCATATTTTTCTTTAAGCCCCGTATTAACCCTAAGATGAATCTCGTATGAGTGACGCAACACCCAAGAATCAGCATTTTGAACAAATTATTTCCCATGACTACCATGGATGGCGGGCAGATCAGGTAGCGGCAGAGCTGTTTTCAGACTTCTCCCGTAGTCGCTTGCAGTACTGGATGAAGCAGGGGAATTTAACGGTTAATCAGCAAACGGTGTCTCCTAAAGAAAAAGTGTTAGGAGGGGAGACAATGACGCTAACCGTGGTATTAGAGGACGAAGGTCAGTGGCTTGCTCAAGATATGTCGTTGTCTATTGTTTACGAAGATGATGACCTGTTAGTGGTTAATAAACCCACCGATTTAGTGGTTCACCCTGCAGCCGGTAATCCTGATAAAACCATGCTCAATGGTTTACTACATCATAACCCTGAGTGCCGTCATCTGCCCCGTTGCGGCATTGTGCATCGTTTAGATAAAGATACTACCGGCTTATTGGTGGTTGCCAAAACTTTAGCAGCCCATACATTTTTGGTTAAATCACTGCAAGAGCGGGAATTCTCCAGAGAGTATGAAGCGGTTGTTATGGGCACATTAACCGGTGGTGGCACAGTAGATGCGCCCATTGGTCGTCATCCTAAAAATCGTAAAAAAATGGCAGTAACTCATGGGGGTAAAGAAGCGATTACCCATTATCGTTTAATGCAGCGTTTTATTGCCCATACACATTTGTCCGTTAAGTTAGAAACAGGACGTACTCACCAAATTAGAGTACACATGGCTCATATTAAGCATCCCATTGTCGGTGACACCCTGTACTGTGGCAGGGCAAAATTACCTAAAAATTGTGGCACTGAATTACGAGATGTTTTACAGCAGTTTCCCCGTCAAGCATTGCATGCACGACATTTAGGGTTGGTACATCCCACCACGCTTGAATGGATGGAGTGGGAAGCCCCATTACCCGAAGATTTCACTTCTCTTTTAGCCTCGTTAAAACAAGAAGATGAAGATAATGAGAGGTAATTAACGATGGCGATTATTACGCCTAATTGGTTATTACCAGAGGGGGTCTCTGCTTGCTACACCACTCGCACGGAGGGTTTTAGTGAGGCACCGTTTAATGACTTTAACGTGGGTGATCATGTTAACGACAGCATCGATGCGGTGGCAAAAAATAGAGAGAAACTGAATCAGTTTATTGGTGTAGATACAACCATACAGTGGCTTAATCAAGTGCATGGCACGACGGTTGCCAGTGTTAGCCATGCCACCGGGGCATTTACCGCAGATAGTATTATTACCTCGCAAGCAGGCATTGCCTGTGCGGTGATGACTGCAGATTGCTTACCTGTCTTACTAACCAATACTGCCGGTACAGAAATCGCTGCGGTACATTGCGGTTGGCGTAGCTTAGTAAATGGTGTGTTAGAGAATACCTTGGCAACGATGCAAAGCGATAGCGGCGATATTTGTGCATGGCTAGGTCCTGCTATTGGGGCAGATCATTTTGAAGTAGGCGATGATGTACGAGAGGCATTTTTATC